>JAGBLA010000022.1 GCA_017635675.1 Ruminiclostridium sp. | reverse complement strand
CCCAACTCCGTAACACGGAGATTAGTTACTCACTTCTCAACGACAAAAAACAGCAGACCTGTAACTTACAAGTCTGCTGTATTTTTTTGCTATGAACAGAGTAACGAGTCTCCGTTGTACGGTACTGCCTGCGGTGCTCACCGCCGAGGGGTCAAGGGGGCGAGGAGCCCCCTGCGGGGTTTGGGGCAGAGCCCCAATCTGTCTCTCAATACTTCTCTACGGCTTTTCTGAGGGCGGTTATCTTCTCGGCGTACTCCTCGTCGGAGAGGAAGGTCTTTTCGGGGTTCATCTCGAACACCCCGCCCCACTCAAAGCCGTCGCGGTACTTCGGCACAAGATGCACGTGCAGATGGCAGCCCGTATCGCCGTAGGCTCCGTAATTGAGCTTGTCGGGCTTGAATACCTCGTGTATCGCTTTAGCCGCACGGTCAACGTCGGCAAAGAACGCATTGCGCTCCTCGACGCTGATATCCACTATCTCGCTCACATGGTCTTTATACGCGACTATGCAGCGCCCCGGGTGGCTCTGCTCCTTGAAGAATACGAGCGTGCTCACGCTGAGGTCGCACACATAAATGCCGAACTTGTCAAGAAGCTCTCCGCGCATACAATACGCACAATTATTGTCTTTCATAGAAGTTCCTCCGTTTCGGTATAAGATATGATTTCGGATAAATGTATTGTATCACATTTAACAGCTCCCGTCAAGACAAAAACAAACCCCGCGGCGGCATAGTGCCTTCACGGGGCTGTGTTGTATAGCCTTGAACTTAATAAGTGAGCGTTATGTCGCCGCCCGCGAGAAAGCTCTCAACATTCTTGAAAAGCTGGGTGGTGTAGAGCTGACGGGTCTTGAAAAGATTCTTGCCGTTGAGCTCGATTATGGTCTTGCGGTCGGAGTTGGATTCGTAGAACCGCACAACGTCCTTACCGTCCACGCCGTCGGACTTGTCAAGGTAGTTATAGGTTATCTCGGCGATAAGCGCGCCCTTGTCGCTGTCGAAGTATATCTCCTCGCCCGCGGCTGAAATAAGGTACTGATAGAGGTTCTTGAACTTCTGCTCGTCCCACTTTTCGCCGTTGACGGTGTACTCTCCCACGATATCCTTGTTCGCCTCGGCGGCTTCAAGCATCTTCACGCCGAGCGTCATGCTCCTGCCCGTATTGTCGCGGTACTCTATCGTGTCGAGGTCGTAGATGTACGGCATGAGGAACAGCTTGGATATGAGCTTTGCGGGGTCGGCTGACGCCGCCATAATGGTTGACTCGTCGAAAAGATATACAATGCCCGGGTGCTCGCTTGACGTGCCGTAAACTCCGTCAAGAGCCTCATATTCCTTGCCCTCGTCGTCGGTCTCGGTGTGGAAAAGCCCCGTGCCGAGCGTCAGGGTGTAGGTCTTGAGATTTGTCTGCGCCGTCACCTTGCAGAACGGCGTTTCAAGCCCGTACTCCACCCGCTTTTCGTCGCTTATTTCGCCCACCTCGATGACCTTCAGCGCGTTGAGCCCGAATATGCTATACACGAAGGTCGGGCCGTTGGTAAGGTCGGCGTAAGCAGAATAGGGGCTCGTCATGCGGTAGGAATATACCTGTATCGCGTCGGGCTCGTCTGTGAGAATGTTTTCAAGCACTATCGGCTCCTGACCGTAACGCTCCACCGTGAAGAGCTTTACCTCCTCGGTGCCGCTCTGGTCATAGGCGGGCATTGCGGAGCAGCTCACAAAGTCGTACTTTTCGCCCTTGTAGCTGTCGGTGCGGCTCTTATAGGCGGTGTAAACGCTCTCGCCGTCCGCGGTCATGTAAACCGAGGTGTCGGAGCTCGGCACGTCGCTCCCGAGGGTGAACCCGAACTCGGTGCCGTCGGTGAACTGCGCCTTAACGGTGGCAGTGGGCGCGTCAAGCCCGTACTTCGCAAGCTCCGACGGGTCGGAGACTTTCTCGGCGAACTCCCGCGCCTCGAACTTCGCGGCATACTCCACCGCAAGCTCCAGCGACGAGGTGTCGAGGGGCGCTGCGGCTATATCCGCGATAGTCCAGATGACATCGCCGTTCTCGTCGGTATTGCCGCTCGGGGTTATTGTGAAGGTGCCGCCCGCGTTGGTCACGGTGAGGCTTTTTACGTCCTTCGCCTCACGGTCGGAGAGCGTAAAGCCTGTCGCGGAGCTTGTTGACGAGGGAAGTATGCTCTCCTGCGGCTCCTCCTGTTTCTGCGGGGCGGTGAGCATGAGCACTGCCGCCACGGCTCCGAGGACTGCGAGCCCTATGAGCGAAAAAATGATTATCCTTGCGTTCTTTCCCATTACAGTCTTCTTCTCCTTGCCCATACGACAATGCCCACGACCATGATGATAATGGGTATAGCCACCGCGAAGGTGATGCCGATAGCGAGCTGGGTGCTGCGCTCTATCTGATAGGTCTCGGCGGTGAAGGACTTCTCGATTATCTTTATCTTCTCGCCGCTCTGCTCGGTATTCGCGTCAAAGAGCGCGAGCGCTGCCTCGCCGTTGCTGTAATTGGAGGCGGTGGTGAAATAGCCTGTGAAGAGCTGGTCGCTGCCGACAGCGATTATCTTGCTGAATACGGGGTTATTGCTGCTGTCGAACATGACCTTCGACGCTTCCACGATGATATCATAGGAGGCGAGGTCGTCGTGGGTGGGGTTCCAGTTCTCGTCGGCAGTAAAGGGGTACAGCAGGCACTTATCGCCGTATGCGCTTGCTATGACCTTGTTGGCGAAGTTGCCGTCGGTCTCCCAGAGCGGTATAACGGGGCGTATCGGATAGCCCACGAACTTCGCCGCGGAGGACTGCTTCATTATCTCGTAGTAGTCGGTGTCCGTCTTTATCTCGATGTCCTGCATCATCGGGAGCGTCGAGCCCATAGTATAATACGCGTGGTCGGCGTCGCTCTGGAGCACATAGCCCTTGCCGACTTCGATGCCCCATTCCGCGAGGTACTCGTCTAAATTCGGGGTCTCCACCGCGTCCGCTGTGGCGATATACACAAGGTCTCTGCCGTACTTGCCGTCATTGGACAGCCATTCGTCTATCTTTGTGAGGGACTCCTTGCTGTAATCCTTTGTGGGACCGTGGATAACGAGGATATCCGTTTCGGCGGGAACAGCCTCGATACGCTCTATCTCAACCGTCTTTGTGACATAGGCGTTGGCGGTGAGGATACTTTCGAGGGCGGAGCTGTCGGACTCGCCGTAGCCGCTTAAGAACGTTACGACTGCGGGGTCGTCAAGGGACACGGACTGCACCGCGGAGACAAGCTCCTCCTCCGCCTTGCTGGAATAGCTCGTGACGGTGTAGCCGTAGTAGTTGACGTACATGCTCGCTTCGGTGTAGGAATAGGTATTGCCGTCGCTGAGGGTATATTTCATGAAGTCGTTTATCGCGAGTATGCGGTAGCGGCTGGTCTTGGCGCTCTGTACGATTATCTGATTGGAGCGCAGCTCCTCAACGTATCTGTTTGAGAAGTCGGGGTCGGTCAGAAGGTTCACGTACTCCACCTTGAAGCGGCGGTTGAGGACGGTCATCTTGTCGAGGAACTCTATTACCTGCTCATAGACGCTGCCCGCGTTTTTGAGGGTGTCCTTTTCGGTGGTGACATAGAAGGTCACATCGTCATTGACGCTTCTGATGTAGTCCTCGGTCTCTGCGCCGAGGGTGAATATCGAGCCTGCCGTGAGGTCAGCCTCAACGCTGAACCGCTCCAGCACAAGCCCGAGCACCACATTTATCAGCACTACGCCCGCGATGAACATGACGGTGAACACCACCGAAAGCGAGCCGTGTCTGAACTTCTTGCTTTTGAACGGGTTTGAGCGCTTCTTTTTCGGCTTTTCCTGCTTTTCATCAGCCTTTTCGGCGGCTTCCGCAGGTATCTCTTCCGTTTTCACAGGAGTCTCTTCCGTTTCTACGGTCTCTTCCGTTTCCGGAACGCTCTCTGTTTTTATCTCATCATTATCAGCCATAAATGCAAATCTCCTTAATATGCTGTAAACGAACGATTATCTGCTCACGCCCAGCGGCGGCGTTCGAGTATCCTTACCGTGAGGAACAGGAACACGACGACGACGCTTACGAAGAATATCACTCCGCTGAGGCTGAAAATGCCTGTGGTAAATTCATAGTAGCGGTCGAATACGGAGACCTTCGCGAGAGCGTCGGAGATGAACTGTACGGGGATAACTCCCGCTATCACCTTTATGAGCGCGAGCGCCACATTGAGCGCGATAGAGCCGATAGCCGCAACCATCTGGCTCTCGGTGAGGGTGGAAACGAACAGTCCCACAGACACGAATACCGCGCCGATAAGCGCGAGGGCGACGAAGTTGCCGAGGATTATCGCCCAGTTGACGGTTGCAAAGGTGCTCATGACCACTCCGTATATCAGCATGATAAGGTCGCCGAGCATGAACACGCCGTAGGCGGCGAGGAATTTCCCCGATACGAGCCGCATGAGCCCCACGGGCGCCGTCAGCAGCAGCTGGTCGGTGCGCTGCTTGTTCTCGTCAGCCATGAGCCGCATGGTGAGCACAGGCACGAATATCATATATACATAGAACATTCCGAGGAACACATAGGAAACGTCGGTGCTCCCCACGCTAAGCGAGAAGAACCAGAAGAAAAACCCCGAAAAAAGGAACGAAACGGCGATGAACACATAGCCTATGGGGGATTTGAAGTACGCGGAAAGCTCCCGCTTGATTATTGCGGTCATTGTGCGTCAGCTCCCTTCTCTAACCTGTCGAATTTTGTTTCGAGCCGCTCCGCGCCGCCGTATTCGTCGCCCGTGGTGAGCTTTAAGAACACTTCCTCCAGCGAAAGCTCGTTGGAGCGCATGAGCAGTATCTGATAATTGCGGGCGGCAAGCTTTCGGAATATGTCGCGGCGCACGTCCGAGCCTTCCTTCGCCTCAACGTGGTACTCCCACACGCGTTCATCGACCTGTCTGCCGACGAATACGCGCTCAACGTCGGAAACGGAGCTCAATACCTTCTTCACTTCCTCGCTGCTGCCCTCTATCTGAAGCACGAGCTTATGGTCGGCGGAGAGGTTGCGGGCAAGGCTGTCGGCGTTGTCGTTGGCGACGATGCGCCCTTTGTTGATGACTACGATGCGGTCGCACACCGCCTGTACCTCGGGAAGTATGTGCGACGAGAGGATGACCGTGTGGTTGCGCCCGAGCCGCTTTATGAGCGTGCGTATCTCGATTATCTGCTTAGGGTCGAGACCTACCGTGGGCTCGTCGAGTATCAGCACCTTCGGATTGCCCACGAGCGCCTGCGCAAAGCCCACACGCTGCTTATAGCCCTTGGAGAGGTTCTTTATGAGCCGCCCGCGCACGTCCGTGAGCTTCACGATGTCGCATATCTCGTTGAGGTGCGACTTCTTCGGCAGCTTGCACTTTTTAAGGCTGTACACGAAGCTTAAATACTCGTCCACCGTCATGTCAAAGTACAGCGGCGGCTGCTCGGGCAGATAGCCTATGAAGCTTTTCGCCTTTATGGGGTCTTCAAGTATGTCCACCCCGTTGATGAAAGCCTGACCCTCGGTCGAGGAGATGTAGCCCGTGAGAATGTTCATTGTGGTGGATTTTCCCGCGCCGTTGGGCCCGAGAAAACCGAGCACCTGACCGTCCTGTGCCGTGAACGAGATATCGTTGACGGCTTTCTTCGGTCCGTAGCTCTTAGTCAGATGCCTGACTTCTATCATTATTATCCCTCCGTTTTATCATGCTGCGGCATATATTGTTGTCCTTATAATAATCCCGAAAAGTGAAAATTACATGAAAACAGAACGAAAATGCTCCCATAGTTATATGTGAGAGCATTCGTTCCTGTCGTTCTCAAGCTGAAGGCGCAGTTCATCAAGGCTTTCAAACTTCCGCTCGCCGCGTATGAAGCGCCGCAGGTACACCCGCACGGTACGCCCGTACAGGTCGCCCTCAAAGCCTATGATATGTGTCTCCATTATTTCTTCGCCGTCCGACTGTACCGTGGGTTTCACGCCGATGTCGGTCATGGCGGGGTAATCCGTGCCGTCTATCACCGCGCGGGCGGCGTAAACGCCGTATTTCGGGCGCACCATGAAGTCGGGTATCTGCTGGTTCACGGTGGGGAACCCTATCGTCCGCCCGAGCTGCTTTCCGCTCACCACGGGAAGTGTGTAGTACATCTTATGCCCGAGGAGCTCTGCGGCTTTTTCCGCTTCGCCCTCACGCACAAGGTCGCGTATGCGGGTGGAGCTTATGGGAAGATACGGGTCGCCGCCGCGGGTGGTCGGCACTGTGCTGAGCTCCATGCCGTTTGCTTCGCAGAGCTCTTTGAGCGTGTGTATATCGCCCGCGCGGTCTTTGCCGAATCTGAAATCGTACCCGCAGACCACGTGTTTCGCGCCGAACTTCTCCTTTATCAGATAATTGAAGAACTGTTCGGGGGTGTAGCCGAAGACATCGCTCCCCGCCCGTGTTATCACTGCCGCGCCCTGCGCCCGCAGCTCCGCGAGCTTGTCTTCGTCGTTCATCAGCAGTACGTCACGCCGCCCGCCGTACTTCGGCAGCATAGCGCTTCCCATGAACGTGAACACCGCTATCGGGAGCCCCGTCATCATCTTTATCCGCCGCGCGTTTTCAAGCACCGCCCGATGTCCGATGTGCATTCCGTCGAACATTCCGAGCACCGCTATCGTATTCTTATCCGTATATGACATCAGAGTCTCACGCCTTTCAGCCCCGATATATCCTTGAGCCTGCTGTCCGCGGAGCTTTCCTCCGCCTCGCCGCTGTTTTCATCGTTCCCCTGCTTTTTCTCGGGAGCGCCGAAAAAGCGCTGTATCACCGCAAGGTCGGAGTTCTCGCCCACCTGCGCGATAGCAATGACCTTTCCCTGCGCCGAGAGCACACGGAACGGCCCCTCCGCGCGGTCAAGGCTCACGCGGCTTATATCAAGCACCACGCCGTTCAAGAACATACGCGTCTGTATCTCGTTGAGCCGCGCCGCGGGAAGCGCGTTGAAGATGATGTCTATCGGCATGAGCAGCTTTTCCACCGCGTCCTTGCCGCCCCGCTCGCTCGCCTCGCGCACCTCGCTGAGCTTATAGCAGTCTCTGAGCGTGAAGTTCCCCGAGCGCGTGCGGGTAAGGCTCGTCATTATCGCGCCCGTGCCGAGCTCCACGCCCATGTCGTGTATCAGAGTTCTGATATAGGTGCCTTTCGAGCAGGACACCGTCATGGTCGCCGTGTTGTCCCTGAAATCATCGAATTCGAGGGAATACACCTGTATCGCCCTCGGCTCGCGCTCGACCTCAATGCCCTTGCGGGCGAGCTCATAGAGCCGCTTGCCGTCCACCTGCACGGCGCTGAACATCGGCGGGGTCTGCATAAGCTCGCCCGTGAACTTCGACTTCAGCACGTACTGCGCGTTGTCCGACACGCGCGCGTCGCTCGTGGCGAGCACCTTGCCCGTGAAATCCTGCGTATCGGTGGTGACGCCGAAGCGTATGCCCGCGCGGTATTCCTTGGTATTGTCGGGGCAGTAATCCACCGCTTTCGTCGCATTTCCCACAAAAATGGGAAGAACCCCCTCCGCCATGGGATCGAGGGTTCCGCCGTGACCTATTTTCTTTGTTCCGCAAAACCTGCGCATTATAGCCACAACGTCAAATGACGTATAGCCCTTTTCCTTGTAAATGCAGATTATTCCGTCCATTCAAGAGCCTTTCTGATTTCTTCGGTGAGCTGTTTCTTCGCTTCGTCGAGGCTTACGCCGCTGAACGAGCAGCCTGCCGCCTTTACGTGACCGCCGCCGCCGAACGCGCCGCATATCTTCTGCACGTCGATGTGAGAATTTGAGCGGAGCGATGCCTTCCAGCTCCCGTTGCCGCGCTGCTTGAACACAACGCCCACTTCTACGCCCTCTATCATGCGGGGTATCGCGGACAGTCCGTTGCTGTCCTCGGAATCCACGCTTTCGAGCTGCTCCTTTGTGAGCGCCACAACAGCGCACCGCCCGTCGAAGAAGAATTCGATGTCGCGGTATATCTTTTCCTCCAGCGCAATGCGCGCCTTGGTCTTCATGTCGAAGAACACGTAATCTATCTGCGCGTGGTCAAAGCCGTATTCGAGAAGCTCCGCCGCTATGCGGTGGGTCTCGGCCGTCGCGCAGGAATACTTGAAGCACCCCGAATCGGTGGAGATGCCCGTGTAAAGGCACTCGGCTATCTTCATATCCATTATCCCGGGGCCGAGCTCCTTTATCAGCTTATACACCGTCTGCGCGGCTGCGGCAGCCTTGGGCTCTATCAGAAGCAGCGGCGCGAAATCCACATGGGAAACGTGGTGGTCCACCGCGAACGCTATCCTGTCGCCGTAAAGCTTGTCAAAGTCCCCGAGCAGCTTTCTGTCCGCCACATCGACGGTGATGTATGTCTGCGGGTCGAACTCCTGCGGCTCCATGCCCTCGCGGAGAAAATCAAATCTCTTGGATATCTCGTCGGCGCATATATTGTTCGCCTTTTTGCCGAGCTTTCTGAGCGCCCTGCAAAGCCCCGTGGCACACCCTATCGTGTCCCCGTCGGGATTTGCGTGGGAGATGATGATGTAATTGTCATGCCCGCGGAGAAATTCCGCTGCTTTACCGAAATCTATCCTTTCAGATGTCATCACGCACCTGCCTTTCCGTCACTCGCTGTCTGCCGTATCTGCGCCGTCCTCCGCGTCTTTGCTGTCCTCGCCGCCCGGGATACCGAGCTTGTCTATGATGCCCGTTATCCTTTCGTAATACTCCTGTGAGTTGTCCGGCAGGAATATGAGCCGCGGCATCTTGCGCATCTTTATGCGCGCGTTTATCCGCCGCACGATGAAACCCGCCGACCTTTCAAGTGCTTTCACCGCGCTGTCCGTCTTTTCCTCGTCTCCGAGCACGGACACATATATCTTACAGTACGAGAGGTCGCTGGTTATCTCCACACGGGACACCGACACTATCTCTCCGCTGACGCGAGGGTCCTTTATCTCGGGCAGAGCCGCGGATATCTCCCGCTTTACGTCCTCGGTCAGTCTTCCTAAATTGTGATTTGCCATGACTGCCCTCCTTTATTCCCGGAAGGAATATCAGTCGCGGTATTCCTCCGTGATGTAGGCTTCAAAGATGTCGCCTTCCTTGATGTCGCTGAACTTTTCAAGGCTGATACCGCACTCATAGCCCTCGGCTACTTCCTTGACATCGTCCTTGAAGCGGCGCAGACCCGCTATCTTGTCGTCAGCCACGACTATGCCGTCGCGCACCACGCGTATCGAGCACTTGCGCTCTACCTTGCCCGAGAGCACATAGCAGCCCGCGACAACGCCTACGCCTGTTATCTTATATACCTGACGCACTTCGATGCGCGCACAGTCTATGTCTCTGTACTTCGGAGCGAGCATTCCCTTTATGGAAGCCTCTACCTCCTCGATAGCGTCGTAGATTATGCGGTACAGGCGGATATCCACGCCCTCGCGCTTCGCGCTTTCCGCAGCGTCGGGGTGAGGACGCACGTTAAATCCTACGATTATCGCGTTGGACGCGTTGGCGAGCATTACGTCGCTCTCGCTCACGGCACCCACGGCACCGTGTATCACCTGAACGCGCACCTCGCTGTTGGAGAGCTTTTCAAGGGACTGCTTCACCGCCTCGACGGAGCCCTGTACGTCCGCCTTTACGATGATGGGAAGGGTCTTCATCTCGCCCTCTTCTATCTGCGAGAACAGGTTGTCGAGCGTTACCTTCTTATAGAGCTTGAACTGCTCCTCCTTCGCGTCGTACTTGCGCTTCTCCACAAGCTCACGGGCGAGCTTTTCGTCCTCGACTACCGCGAAGCTGTCGCCTGCGCTCGGCACCTCCGAAAGACCCATTACCTCAACAGGGGTCGAGGGTCCCGCTTCCTTCACCACCTTGCCGCGGTCGTCACGCATAACACGCACGTGTCCCACGGAAGTCCCCGCGATGATGACATCGCCTGTGTGAAGCGTACCGTTCTGTACGAGAAGCGTCGCCACGGGGCCTCTTCCCTTGTCGAGCTTCGCTTCCACCACAGCGCCCTTTGCGAGCCTGTCGGGGTTGGCTTTGAGGTCAAGCACCTCGGCGGTGAGGTTCACCATTTCGAGCAGGTTGTCGATGCCCTCGCCTGTCTTTGCCGATACCGGCACGCAGATAACATCGCCGCCCCACTCCTCGATAACGAGGTCATGCTCGGTGAGCGCCTGCTTTATCTTCTCGGGGTTCGCACCCTCTTTATCCATTTTGTTGATAGCAACGATTATGCTTACTCCCGCAGCCTTGGCGTGGTTGATAGCCTCGACCGTCTGGGGCATGATGCCGTCGTCCGCCGCTACTACGAGTATCGCTATATCCGTCATGTTCGCGCCGCGCGCACGCATTGCCGTGAATGCTTCATGTCCGGGGGTATCGAGGAACGTGATGTCCCTGCCGCCCGCGTTCACGCGGTAAGCGCCGATATGCTGGGTGATGCCGCCCGCTTCTCCGCTTGCCACGGAGGCATGACGTATCCTGTCGAGCAGCGAGGTCTTGCCGTGATCGACATGACCCATGACTACCACTACGGGCGGACGGGGTTTAAGGTCTTCCGCCTTGTCCTCGTCGTCCTCAAACAGGCGCTCCTCTATGGTGACTACGACTTCCTTCTCCACCTTTGCGCCGAGCTCCTCGGCAACGAGGGACGCGGTGTCGAAGTCTATAACCTGGTTTATGGTGCACATCTCGCCGAGCATCATAAGCTTCTTGATGACCTCGGTAGCGGTCACTTTAAGGCGCTGGGCAAGCTCGGACACCACGATCTCGTCGGGTATCTGGACTTTGAGCTGCTGCTTTCTCGCGCGTTCGAGCTCAAGGCGCTTTAACTTCTGCGCCTCGGTCTCGCGGTTCTTGCCGCCGAACTTGTCACGGCCTTTCTGCTGGGACTTCTGGTTTATCTTCTGCTTCTTCGAGAAGTTATCGTCTCTGCGGCTGTTTCCGCCGTTCTTCTGGGTAGCCATGTTCTCATAGCGCTCATTGTACTTGTCGAGATCCACATAGCTTCCTCTCGTGTCAACGCGCTTTGTGACCACCTCGCCCCTCTGTACCGCCTCGCCCTTGACCTTTGCCATGGGCGGGTCATTGGTCTTGACGGTGCTGAGATCCACCTTAGCCTCCACGGGGCGCGGTACGGGCTTGGGCTCCTTGCGGCGCTGCGGAGCAGGCTGCTGGACCTTCTGCTTTTCGGGCTGTTTCTCGGGCTGCTTTTCGGGCTGCTTTTCGGGAGCCTTTGTCTGCTGCTGGGCAGGACGGTTATCCTGCTTTTCCGCGGGCTTTGAAACAGGCTTTTCGGCAGGTTTCGCGGCAGCCTTTTCGGCAGGTTTCGCAGTCTCCTTCTTATTATCCGCAGCCTTCCCGGTTTTATCCTTCGCGGCAGCCTTTTCGGGCTTCTCCGCCTTCTCCGGCTTATCGGGTTTCGCAGGCTTGGTCTCCGGCGCTTCCTTTTTCTCCGTCTTTTCTTTGTTGGCGGCAGTCGCAAAATAAGCGTCAAAGCTCTTCACCTGATGCTTCTGCGAGACGTATTCAAGCACGATATTCATTTCCGCAGTCGTGAGTGACCCTGCGGGCTTCTTCTCCGAGCCCGTGCGCTCCTTCACTATTTCGATGATATCGTTCGCCGTAAGGCCAAGGTCTTTAGCCGCGTCCTTTATTTTGCATTTCTGCTCTTTTGTTGCCATTCGTTTCCTCCGGTCAATGAGTGATTGTTTTTATTGCCGAACTGTAAAGTCCGTCATCGAGAACGGCGATAACTCCCGCTCTCTTGCCTGTTATCCGTTTGAGCTCGTCAAGCGTTTCCGGTATCTCATCGACTGCCGTTCCCGCTTTCTCACACTCGTATCTGACTTCCTTTTTCGTTTTCTCCGAAAGGTCGGAAGCGAGCAGAACGCCGCTCACCGTTTTCTTCGGAGACTTTATTTCCGCGACCACCGCGTCGAATCCCAGCACGAGCTTGCCCGCCCGCCTGCAAAGTCCTATGGTCGCAAGTCTGTTATTCATCCTGTATCTGCTCCCTGAGCTTTTCGTATGTTTCGGGCGGTATCTCACATTTAAGCGCCCGTTCAAGGCTTTTCTTCTTCACTGCTTTCTCAAAACATTCCCTGTCGCGGCAGATATAAGCTCCGCGCCCGGACATCTTCCCCGTGAGGTCAACAGCGATATCGCCGTCCTTTGTCCTCACCACGCGCAGCAGCCCTTTTTTTCCGAGCATTTCATCACACCCGAGACACTTGCGGAGCGGTACGTTCTTTCCCATTTCAGCTCCGTTCCCGTCATTCCTTGTTCTCGAAGAACCTTCCGCCCTCGGGCTCGATGTCTATCTTGTATCTCGTGAGCTTCGCCGCGAGCTTGGCGTTCTGTCCCTTGTTGCCGATAGCGAGCGAGAGCTGGTTCACAGGCACTATCACCGAGCAGGCTCTTATCTCCTCGTCGGGTATATCCACGCTGAGCACCGTGGCGGGTTTTAGCGCCTGCTTGATGAACTCTTTCGGGTCATCGCTGTACAGCACCACGTCTATCTTCTCTCCGCAAAGCTCCTCGCATACTCTCGAAATGCGGTTCTTCTGCGGTCCTATGCACGCGCCGAGCGCGTCAACGTTCTCGTTGTTGCTTATGACGGCTATCTTGCTTCTTGAACCCGCCTCGCGGCTCACCGCCTTTATCTCCACCGTGCCGTCCGCTATCTCGGGGACTTCGAGCTCAAAGAGCTTTCTCACGAGCTCGGGGTGCGTTCTCGACACACGAAGCGTGGGTCTTTTGTCCGACGCCGAAACTCCCGAAACATATATCTTCACGACATCGCCCTCGTGCAGGTCGTCGGCGGGTATCTGATCGCTTCTGAACAGCATTACCTCGGTGCCGTTCACGCTCACTATCGCGTTGAGCGAGTCTGTCTCCACCTTTTTCACCTCGGCTGACACCGCCGAGTTCTGGAGCCCGCCCCACTGCGTCACGAGCTGTTCGCGCTCGATGGTCTTTATGCTCTGCTTTATGACCTGCTTTGCCGACTGTACGGCGATCCTTCCGAGGTGCCTTGTATCTATCTTCAGCGGACACTTGTCGCCGATATTCACGCGCTTGCTTATATCTCTTGCCGCCTCAAGGGTTATCTCGTTCGCGGGGTCTGTGACCTCCTCCACCACGGTCTTCATGATAGACACATCGAACTTGTTTCTCGCGATATCTATATCGTAGTTTATTTCCTCGCTTTTCGGGAAATCCTTTTTGATCGCTATCGTAAGCGCTGTCTCTATCTTTTCTATGAGTACCTCGGGCTCTATCCCCTTTTCCTTGGCGAGAAGGGTGAGAGCCTCCATGAACTCTGCGGTATTGGATTTAGCCATTCCGTGTTTCCTCCTGTAACAATTGTGCTTATATTATAGATCCGAATTGACTTTCACGCACTCCGCGGCGAGGAACGTTTCCTTGCTGCCGCCGCAGTCCACGACGAAGCTTCCGTTCTGCGGGTCGTACTGTTCGAGCACGCCGTAAACGCTGAACTCCTTGCCCTTGTCGTTCCTGCGGGTGACGCGTATCTTCTCTCCTATGCAGGCGGTGAAATGCTCCGGTCTGCGGAGCTTTTTGGTAAGTCCGGGCGAGCCGACCTCGAGGATATCGACGCTTTTGATGAAATCCTGCTTGTCTATAAGCTCGTTTATGGGGCGCGAGACCTCCTCGCACTCGTCGCTGTCGAGACCGCCGTCCTTATCTATCAGTATGCGCAGGTACCACATTGCGCCTTCCTTTTCAAAGCACACGTCCCACAGCGTAAGTCCGTACTGTTCTATAACGGGCATTACCGCCGCTCTTGCGAGCTCCTCTATCTTCGAGCCTTTTCCGCTTTTTTCCGAAGTATTGCTCAACCTGCGCTCACCTCGCCTGTTTAAAAATTTAAGACCGGACTTGTCAATCCGGTCTCACATTGTCAACATTATACACCATTATATTTTGTTTGTCAAGACTTTAACGCAAATTTATGCTGTATTTTTCACAAAATAACAGATTTTTTTTAAAAAGTTTGTTTTTGCTCTTGTAATTTCCGAAAAAATGTTGTATAATATTCAAAGTTATAGCTATGCCTCCTTAGTTAAATGGATATAACAAACCCCTCCTAAGGGTTAGTTATCGGTTCGATTCCGGTAGGGGGTGCCAGCCCGCGAGGGCGGGTGCCAGCCGCAAAGGCGGCTACCAGTCCGTATGTGAGTTTTCTGCAAGCGGATAATTTCTTCCTCGCTGCCGTAAGCTCTGTGCGGAGCGGTGATTCAGTTCCAACCCGCAAAGGCGGCTACCAGTCCGTATGTGAGTTTTCTGCAAGCGGATAATTTCTTCCTCGCTGCCGTAAGCTCTGTGCGGAGCGGTAATTCAGTTCCGACCCGCGAGGGCGGGCGCCGGTCCGTATGTGAGTTTTCTGCAAGCGGATAATTTCTTCCTCGCTGCCGTAAGTTCTGTGCGGAGCGGTAATTCAGTTTTCCGCCGATTTTTCATAGGTTATTATAAATATGTAAGCGAGAACTTTGTATGAAGATAAAAATAAACCGTAAATACAAGCAAATAGCTATTCTCGCCGTTATTGTCATAGTCGTCAGCGGGTTCCTGCTGATGAGCGCGCAGGCTATACCGAACCTGCGGGAAATGTTTGAAATGGTCGGCGAATCCGCCGCGCCTATCCTGTGGGGCATCGTCATAGCCTATCTTATGAACCCCGCCGTGGAGTTCTTCCGCCGCAAGGTGTTCGGAAAGTGGGCGGAGAAGAAAAAAGGCTCCGTTAAGACCTATAAGCTGATAAAAAATCTGTCTATATTTATTGTAGTGATACTTGCCCTCGGACTTCTCACGGGACTTGTGCTGCTTATCGTGCCGCAGTTCATTCAGAGCGTTTCGGGGCTCGTCACCAACTTCAACAGCTACGCAGACAACTTCCTCAACTGGGCGTCGGCAACTTTCGTGGATTACCCCCAGATAATCGACATCATCGAAAACCCCATAAGTCAGATAGAATCCTTCTTAACATCGAGCTGGAAGGATATCTCGGGGCAGGTCTTCGAGTTCGGCTCGCGCATCGGCGGCGGCGTTATAAGCTTCTTCCTCGGTTTCAAGGACTTCATCATCGGCTTCATCATCGCCGTGTACTTCGTTTCCTCAAAGGAAATGCTCAAAGCCCAGGCGAAAAAGCTGCTGTTCGCGCTCCTGCGCAATGACCGCGTTCAGTCGCTCCTGCGGGTCTCAAAGCGTATCAACGACATTTTCAGCCACTACATCATCGGCATCATCATAGACGCGTTCTTCGTGGGCTGCATGACCTTCGTCGGCGCTACCATAATCGGCACGCCCTACCCCATTCTCATGGCGGTCATCATCGCCTGCACCAACGTTATCCCGTTCTTCGGACCCTTCCTCGGCGGTATCCCCGTGTGCTTCATCACCCTGCTCGCCGACCCGCTCAAAGCCCTTTGGATAGCGATATTCATGGTCGCTATGCAGCAGTTTGACGGCAATATCATGGTGCCGCTCATACAGGGCGACAGGATAGGCGTTCCCTCGGTGTGGGTGCTTATCGGCATCATCGTGGGCGGCGGTCTGTTCGGTTTCGTGGGTATGCTCCTCGCGGTGCCGGTATTCGCGATAATCTATATGCTTTTCAAGGAATTCCTCGAAAACAAGCTCGAAAAGAAGTCCCTCCCCGCGGACAGCACGGTATATCAGCGTGACGACACCGAGAAATACACCGTCGATTACGTCTATACCGAGGAGGAGCGCAAGGCAGACGAGGAATGGCTCGAAAGCCTCCGCCCGAAGAAAAAGCACCTCTCCGACATGGTGCATAAGGTGTCGGAAAGCGCGGGCGAGCATAAAAAGTGACATCTCCCGCATTATGCGGAATACAGAAATAAAGCAGATACAAGATACAAAGAAAGGAATACAAAGTTATGAAAAAACAGCCGCGAAATATCGTTCTTGCTGTGCTGTGCGGCGCTATGGCCGTCTCGGCATGCTCATGCGCGATGTCGCAGACCTACCCCGTGACCGTTGACGGCGAACAGCTCCGCGCGGGCATATACATCTTAGAGCAGCAGGAGGCGCTCAACTCCGCTATCAGCAAGCTCAGAGAGGAGCAGCCCGACCTCGATACCTCAGCCGAGGGTTTCGATTACTTCAAACAGACAGTCGAGGGCAAAAGCTTCGCTGACTGGATAAACGAAAAGGCTCTTGAGAACTGCCGCGGCTATGTGGCTACGGAAAGGCTCTTTGACCAGAACGGGCTCACGCTCACAGCCGATAAGCTCAGCGAGGTGAACGCGAATGTCAAGTCCCTCTGGAACGACGAGAACCAGTACGCCCAGTATTACTACGGCGTGAGCGTCATCGGCGATTACTACGAGAAGTACGGCATCGGCGAGCAGTCGTTCCTTGACTACGAGATAAACGAGTCCAAGAGCAGCGCGCTGTTCACGTTCCTTTACGGCGAGGGCGGCTCGAAAGCCGCGACACAGGAGGAGATAAACGCATCCCTCTCTTCCGATTACCTCGCTCTCAACTATTTCCCCTATGAGCTTGAAAACGGAGCCACCGCTCAGTCCTTCGCGGACAGGATAGCGGGCGGCGAGGAATACGAGGAAGTCTATCGCGATTACGCACAGGCGATAGCGGACGCGGAAGCTGCCGCGAACGCTGCTGCCGCGGAAACTGCCGACAGTGAGGAAAGCGGCGAGATAGCAAACACCGACTCCGCGGAAGCCGAGGCTGCCGCAAGCGCCGAAACTGCCGCTACCGTGGTGGAAAAGGCGGAAAAGGACTCGCTGATACAGATAATGAAGAAGTCGAACAACGCGCCCTCCGAGGAGTTCGTAAAGCAGGCTTCGGCAATGAACAACGGCGATGTCAAGGTGATAACCGTTGACTCCGACTCCGGCACAAAGACCTACGTGGTGCAGAAGCTCGATATCCTCTCCCTCACCGAGAAGACGAAGGACACCGTTGATACGATACGCACCGAGCTTAAGACCGACGAGTTCCGGGAGCTTATAAAGAGCACAGGCGCGGCGTACACCCTCACCACCGACAGCTCGATAAACCTGTACAAGCCCGAAACACTTACAAAGTAATGATAAACCGCCCTTTCCGAGAACGGAGAGGGCGGAAGTTTTAAGGAGCCGTTATGAGCGAGACTACCGTATATCTTGACAACGCCGCCACCACCCGTATAAGCGACAGCGTGCTCGAAGCAATGCTGCCGTGGCTCCGCGAGGGCTACGGCAACGCGTCCTCGGTGTATTCCCTCGGCAGGAAGAGCGCTATCGCGCTGAACAAGGCGAGGGCGGCGTGCGCGGAGATACTCGGCTGTCAGACCCGCGAGGTGTTCTTCACGAGCGGCGGCACCGAGAGCGACAATACCGCCGTTTTTTCCGCCGCGTCCGTGGGACGTGAGCAGGGAAAGCGCCGCATCATCACTTCCGCTTTCGAGCATCACGCTGTACTTGAACCGCTGAAACGGCTTGAAAAGGACGGGTTCGACATCGTTTATCTGCCCGTTTACAGGGAGGGCATCGTCCGCCCCGCCGACCTCGAAGCCGCCCTCACCCCCGATACCGCGCTTGTCACGGTAATGACGGTGAACAACGAGACAGGCACCGTCCAGCCCGCCGCGGAGCTTGCCGCGATATGCGCGGAGCATAAGGTGCCGTTCCACACCGACGCGGTGCAGGCGTTCGGGAACGTCCCGATCGACCTTAAAAACGTGGATATGATGTCGCTGTCGGGGCATAAGCTGCACGCGGCGAAGGGTGTGGGACTGCTGTATGTGAAGGACGGAACGCCCTTTCGCCCGTATATCCTCGGGGGAGCCCAGCAGAGCGGCAGACGCGCGGGCACCGAGAACATCGCTGGTATAGTGGGACTTGCGCGGGCGATGAGCGACGCTGCGGCGGATATGGACGCGAAGAACGCGAAGCTGCTGCCGCTGCGGGAAAAGCTCATCACGGCGCTGTCGGAGCTTCCAGGAGCTATGCTCAACGGGAGCCGCGAAAAGCGCATAGCGTCCAATGTGAACGTGTCCTTCCCCGGGAAGGAGGGCGAGACCCTCGTCCTGCGGCTCGACCTTATGGGGATAGCCGTGTCAAGCGGCTCGGCATGCACCTCGGGCTCGCTCGACCCGTCCCACGTGCTCACCGCGATGGGACTTTCCCACGACGAAGCGCGAAGCGCGATACGCATAACCATGTCAAAATACACCGAGCCCGCCGACATCGACGCGCTCATTTCCGCTATGAAGACCATAATAAACTGAATATTTCGCCCGACCACAGCACAGCGAAAGGACATCACTATGGATAAAAAATACCTCACCATGCTCGCCAAGGAATACCCGACCATAGAGAGCGCCGCCGCCGAGATAATCAATCTTTCGGCAATACGGAGCCTTCCCAAAGGCACCGAGTATTTTTTCAGCGATATGCACGGCGAGTATGAAGCCTTTCTGCACATGCTCAAAAGCGCGTCGGGAATGATAAAGAACAAGATAGACATAGTTCTCGGCAAGACCGTGCCGCACTCCGACCGCGAGCAGCTCGCCGACCTTATCTACTACCCCGACAAGGCGATAAAGCGCCTTTCCGCGGCGGGCAGCATAAACGACGAATGGCGGAGCCTCACCATTTACCGCCTTATCATCGTGCTTGAAGCCGTCTCCGCGAAATACACCCGCTCACGCGTCAGAAAAAGCGTTCCCGCCGATATGGTGTATATCCTCGACGAGCTGCTCAACGTCACCGACGACGTGAACAAGGATTTTTACTATGACGAGATAATCCGCACTATCCTCGACACGGGGATAGCCGAGAGTTTCATAATCTCGCTCTGCCGCACCATTCAGGCGCTTTCCATTGATGTTCTGCATATAATCGGGGACATCTATGACCGAGGTCCCCGCGCGGATATCATCATGGACGAGCTCATGCGGTTCCACGACATCGACATTCAGTGGGGCAACCACGATATTTCATGGATGGGCGCGGCTGCGGGAAATCAGGCGCTCATAGCCAACGTCATACGCATTTCCATGCGCTACAACAACTTCGACATACTTGAGGACGGCTACGGGCTTAATCTGCGCGCGCTCGCGGTGTTTGCCGCCGAGACCTACAAGGACGACGACTGCGCGCTTTTCATGCCGAGCACCCTCGACGACAACAAGTATGACCCCGTTGATACAAGGCTTGTGGCGAAGATGCACAAGGCTGTCACCGTCATTCAGCTGAAACTCGAAGGTCAGCTCATGGAGAAGTACCCCGAGTGGGAGATGCGCGACCGCGTGATATTCAGGCGCGTTGACTTCGCAAACGGTACGGTGGAGGCAGGCGGGAAACTGCACAAACTCAAAGACTGCCGGTTCCCCACCGTTGACCCCGCCGACCCGCTTAAACTCTCCGACGCCGAGCAGGAGCTCATGTCCGTGCTTTCCGCGTCCTTCCGCCACAGCGAAAAGCTCCACCGACACGTGCGGTTCCTTTACGCGCACGGGTCGATGTACAAGATAGTCAACGGCAATGTGCTGTTCCACGGGTGTATCCCCCTCGACGAGAACGGCGGGCTGCAAAGCGTGTGGATAGACATGGCGGAGTACAGCGGGCGGGAGCTCATGGATAAGCTCGACGACATCGCCAACAAGGCGTATTTTCTCCCCCACGGCGCGGAAAAGGACTATGCGCGGGATTATATGCTGTACCTGTGGTGCGGCGCGAAATCTCCGCTTTACGGCAAGGACAAAATGGCGTTCTTCGAGCGGTATTTCCTCGATGACAAGGAACTTCACGCCGAGCACTACAACCCGTACTATACGTTCTCCGAGAACGCCGATATGTGCAGAAGGCTGCTCGGGCTGTTCGTGAAGGACGTTGACAGGGGGCATATCATCAACGGTCATGTCCCCGTGAAGATAAAGAACGGCGAGCACCCCGTCAAGGCTGACGGAAGGCTTTTCGTCATCGACGGCGGCATATCAAAGGCGTATCAGAAGACCACAGGCATTGCGGGATATACGCTTATATACGACTCCCACAGCTTAAACCTCGCCGAGCACTATCCGTTCATTCCCGGTGAGAGCGAGCGTACCCCGAAGATACATCTCGTGGAGCGGCTCGACCGCCGTGCCAATGTCTCCGACTCGGATAAGGGGCGGGAGATACTCGAACAGATAAACGACCTCCGCGAGCTCCTCGCAGCTTACCGCTCGGGTGAGATAAAGGAGCGCCGTGAGTGAACCGTGAAAAGCCGCTTTGCCGACATTCCGCACAAAAATAACTCTCCCGACAGCTTTTCTGCCGGGAGAGCTTTTTAATATCGGATAAATCGGTTTACTTCGCCGTAGCTTTCTTGATGTCGCTTGTATAAACGCTTGCTGAATATGAAATATATTTTGGTGACTTGACAAACTATACAAAGTCTGCTATAATATAAAAACGAATTTAAAATCATATTTCATTTTATCCCGGAGGTCGCTATGGCAACTTACAAGACCGTCAAGCGCGAGTGCCTGATCGATTTTCTCAAGTCTCACAGTAAATATTCATTTACAATAAGAGAGATCGCAGCCGAAATGAGCAGCGATAATACCATCAGATCTGTTCCGTCCGAAAGCACGGTGTATAGGCTGATGCGCGAAATGGAGCGCGAAGGGACCGTCCGTAGATATATCGACCCGAAAAACCGCGAATATGTCTATTGTCTTGCCGACAACGACGACATACCTGTCAATATGCGGTGCAAGGTGTGCGGAAATGTTTACACCGTTGACGGTGAGACAAGCCGCAGGATAAAGGAAGAGATAATAAACTGCGGAGCCGCGGTTCCGGCTGACAGCATAGATTTTTTAGTCAAATGCAGGAATTGCAGCCAATGAAAATGATCTGACAAAGGGGGCGAACAGAATGTCTGACAGAAGAAATAAAGCATTATTGATAACGACCGTACTTATGATATGTCTGTCTGTTTTCTGTTCCTTTCTTTTTATTGCAGAACTCGCGGATCACGAATGCACTCACGATGATGACTGCATGGTCTGCCATACCATCGCGCTTTGCATAAATAACGTCCGCAATACATCTGTAAATGCAGCAGCACTTTCGGCCGCATTTACGGCAGCGATCCTGTTACTTGCAGTCACACTTTCCGCACGGACGGAAAATAACAACGATACGCTGATATCATTAAAAGTAGAGCTTCGTAATTGAATATCGGTTGTGCTTAAACCGGTCAAGGGTTCTTGGTGTGACCCTTTTTCGGTGTACAAAAATCCAACCTGATAAATTCAATTACGGAGGTCTATTTATTTATGTACAGCAAAAGAAACGTCGGAGCACTGATGATAAGCTGTTTCGTGGCTATGTCGGCACTTGCCGGCTGCGGAAATGCAGCAGCAAACGGCACAGCCGCCAATACATCTGCTCCTGCTAAGACAACGACCACAGCTGCGGCAAACAGCGCGGCAGATACGGAGAAGACCGATGCTTCCGCCAACGACAGCACTTCAGGCACAGAGCCTATAAAGGTAGCAGCGACCATTTTCCCCGAATACGACTGGGTAAAGCAGATAATGGGCGACAAGGCTGCAAACGCCGAGATAACATATCTGCTTGAAAGCGGCGTTGACCTGCATAACTTCCAGCCTACCGCCGACGACATCATCAAAATATCAGACTGCGATCTGTTCGTTTATGTGGGCGGCGAGTCCGACGAATGGGTGGAAGATGCCCTCGAAGGCGCGGTCAACAAGGATATGAAGGTCATAAACCTTATGAAGACTATGGGTGACAAGGCGAAACTCGAAGAGGTCAAGGAAGGTATGCAGCACGACCACGAGGACGGCGAAGAAGACCACGACCACGAGCATGAGCATGAGCATGAGGAAACAGAATACGATGAACATGTCTGGCTGTCTCTCGTGAACGCGAAGTTCCTTTGCGGCAAGATAACCGATGCTCTCTGCGAGATCGACCCCGCGAATGCCGACATTTACAAGGCAAACTTTGCGGCATACTCCGGGGAGCTTGACGCTCTTCACAGCGATTTTCAGAAACTCACAGACTCGGCTGCGGTAAAAACAGTCGTATTCGGCGACAGATTCCCGTTCAGATACTTCGTTGACGACTACGGACTTGACTACTTTGCGGCATTCACCGGCTGCTCCGCCGAAACGGAGGCAAGCTTTGAGACTGTCATCTTCCTCACGCAGAAAATGGACGAGCTGGGCTGCAAGACTATCTACACAATAGAAAATTCCGACAAGTCCATAGCGCAGACCATAATCGGCAGCACTCAGGCAAAGGATCAGACCGTCGCGGAGCTCAACTCTCTCCAGTCGGTCAGCAGAGCCGACATCGATGGCGGCGCGACATACCTCTCGCTTATGCGCGGGAACTATGACGTTCTCGCCGAGACATTGAAGTGAGGTGCTGAATACCGCCGGGTGCGGAACAGAGGGTCATTTCAACTGCGGCGGCAAGGATAACTCTCACGAAAAGTAAGTAAAACAACGGGTGCAGGGTATCAACCCCCTGCACCGTTTTTCAAGGAGACAGTTAGTATGGCTGAACAACTGATATGCCGTAACGTCACTCTCGGATATGAGGGAGATACGGTGGCAAGCGGAATAGACTTCAAAGTGTCCGAGGGAGATTATCTTTGTATTCTCGGTGAGAACGGCTCCGGAAAGAGCACTCTCATAAAGGCTCTGCTCGGGCTTAAACCGCAGATGTCGGGTGAGATAGAGCGATACGGCGGCATGAAAGTCGGCGACATCGGCTATCTGCCCCAGCAGACCGCAGTGCAGAAGGATTTCCCCGCGTCCGTGCGGGAGATAGTTCTTTCCGGCTGTCTTCCGAAATGCGGACTTCGCCCCTACTATAAAAAGGAAGAGAAACAGCTTGCGGAAACCACGATGTCACGGCTCGGGATAACGGAGCTTGCGAACCGCTGTTACCGCGAGCTTTCCGGCGGTCAGCAGCAGAGAGTTCTGCTTGCACGGGCGCTGTGCGCGGCGCAGAAGATACTGCTCCTTGACGAGCCTGTGACGGGACTTGACCCGAAGGCGCAGCTCGATTTGTACGAGCTTATCTCCGAGCTGAACAGAAGAGGTGTGACGATAATCATGGTGTCACACGATTTTACAGCCGCGACAAAGTACGCTTCCCATATTCTCCACATCGGCGCGCATCACCAGCTTTTCTTCGGTACGGCTGCCGATTATCTCGCAAGCGATGTGGGGAAAATATTTTCGGAAAGAACGGTGGCAGAAAATGAGTGACTTTGCGGCAAAATTACAGCTTTATTTCAGCTATCCGTTCGTGTGGTATGCGCTTATCGTGGGACTTCTTATAGCGCTGTGCTCTTCCCTGCTCGGCGTAACGCTGGTGCTGAAACGGTTCTCGTATATCGGCGACGGTCTTTCCCATGTCGCGTTCGGCGCTATGGCAGCCGCGGGTATTGCGGGACTTACCAACGATATGTATGTTGTGCTCCCGATCACCGTGATATCGGCGGTACTTCTCCTGCGGACGGGACAGAACGCGAAGATAAACGGCGACGCGGCGATAGCGATGATCTCCGTGGGAGCGCTTGCGGTGGGATATATGATGATGAACCTGTTCCCGTCCTCCGCAAATATTTCCGGTGATGTCTGCACCACGCTGTTCGGCTCGACTTCCATACTTACGCTGAAAGAAACGGACGTTATCGTCTGTATCGTGATGTCTGTAATAGTTATCGCAGCGTTCCTGCTGTTCTACCACAAGATCTTCGCCGTAACATTCGACGAGAATTTCATGAAAGCCGCAGGTGTAAAAGCGAGCGTGTACAATCTCATAATCGCGGTCATCACCGCGTTTATCATCGTGCTTGCTATGAACCTTGTCGGCTCGCTGCTGATCTCGGCGCTGATAATATTTCCGGCTCTGTCGGCAATGAGGCTGTTCAGGAGTTTCCGCAGCGTGGTGATCTGCTCCGCCTGCGTTTCGGTATTATGCGCGGGTACAGGCATATTCACTTCGATAATGGCGGGAACTCCCGTCGGCTCGACTATCGTTGTTACGGATATCATCGTATTCTTTATATTCTGTCTGCTGTCACTTTTCACAAGGAGGAAAACAAATTGAAAAACACTGTTAAGATCACAGCCGCACTTATCTCTGCCGCAATGCTGCTCGGCTCCTGCTCCGATAACAGTATCGCGGGAGAGAACGTCATGATAGACGCGGTCATAAATGAGGCGGTAAGCTCCGCGGAAGCCGAGAACAGCGCAGTCATTTCCTCCGTCGAAGAAAAGGCGGCGGAGATCACAGCGCAGTCCGATACGACACCTGCGCCCGATACAGCTCAGGAAAATATTGATATGGATCTTACGCAGATGAATTCAACGATGATATATTCCGTCATCTACGATCTTATGATAAAGCCGAATGACTACTACGGCAAGTCATTCATGGTTGACGGCTATTTCGACACTATGTACAACGATGATCTCGGAGTACGGTACTACTTTGTGGTTGTTCCCGACGCGACGGCGTGCTGTGTGCAGGGGCTTGAATTCAAGCTCCCGGAAGGAACTGTTTATCCCGACGATTTTCCCGAGCCCGGAACGGATATCCGAGTGCGGGGAGTTCTCGGGAGCTATGAGGAAAACGGACAGCCGTACGCATATATAAATGCCGATCTGTTGACGGTTCTTTGAGGTAAGAACGTACCCGTCAAACTCTGAACAGCGAGGCAGAAAAAATCCGTATAGAAGATTACTTCCATACGGATTAGGCGGGCGCCTTCGCGCCCTGGCAGGGGTGGAAGGAATCGAACCCTCGTCAAAGGTTTTGGAGACCCTTGTTCTACCATTGAACCACACCCCTGTGTGATATTAAAATACACTTCGCCTCTGTACAATAGCACAGAGGCGTCAGTGGTGCGCCAACAGGGACTCGAACCCCGGACCGACCGGTTATGAGCCGGTAGCTCTAACCAACTGAGCTATTGGCGCAAAAAGCGCACAGCGCTGGTGACTCGTGTGGGAATCGAACCCACGTTGCCGGCGTGAGAGGCCGGAGTCTTGACCGCTTGACCAACGAGCCAAATAAGTTAAAGAGAATAGGGTACACCCTATTCTCTCTAACGTGGTACACCTTCAGGGACTCGAACCCTGGACCCACTGATTAAGAGTCAGTTGCTCTACCAACTG
>JAGBLA010000223.1 GCA_017635675.1 Ruminiclostridium sp. | reverse complement strand
GCGCCCCAACGGGGACGGGGGCGGCGCCCCAACGGGGACAGGGGCGGCGCCCCAATCTGTCTCTCTTATTCCTTCTTGCTCTTGTTCTGCGCTGCGAGGAGGTCGCGAATCTCGGTGAGGAGGACTTCCTCCTTAGAGGGCTCCGGAGGCGGAGCGGCAGCGGCTTCTTCCTCTGCCTTCTTCTTGCCGAGGGACATGAGCTTGTTGATGCCTTTCATAAGCAGGAAGATGATAAGCGCCATGATGAGGAAGTTGATGATAGTTGTGAGGAAATCACCGTAATCAAGGGAAAGCGCCTTTATCTGATCTGCGTCAAGACCCTCATAGTTCACCCAGGGGAGCCTTATCATACCTGCGATCTCAGCGCCGCCGATAGAAGAGATAAGCGGGTTGATGAAGTCATTCGTGAGGGCGGTAACGATACCGGAGAACGCGCCGCCTATCAGCACGCCGACTGCCATGTCCATTACATTGCCCTTGAGGGCGAACTCCTTGAATTCCTTAAGGAATCCCTTGCCCTTTTCCGCTGCCTTTGCAGCGGCTTCTTTTGCTGTTTTGTCTGCCATTTTTTTATGATCCTTTCGTATTTATATATATCAATGTCCTATAGGGACAAATCAGACGTTATTCCGTATATCCGAACGCGAACAGGAAAAAGTTGGCTTTTTCGCTGCCCTCTTTCATTTTTACGGTCACGGTATGCTTTTGCGGTTCACCCGTGCCGCGCATTATAAGCTGTGTTTTCGGGTTGTACCAGCCGTCGGAGGTCTTGCCTCGCGCTTCGCCTTTAAGAACTCCGTCAACGTATATTTCGGCAGTGCCGTGACTTGGTTTTGCTGCAGTCTGATATACGATGAACAGGTCATCGAATGTGAGCTCGAACGTCATTCCCTCGTCGGTATCGTGGTTTCCGCGCATATACACGCTGTCGAAAGCGCTGACGTAGGTGGTTATGTCCTTTTCGGGAACGAGCTTGAACTCTCCCGCGGAAACAGGCTGCATATCCTTCGCCTCGAGCATCTTCATACCCGTGAAACTCCCGCCGTATAACGGTGCGGTTTCAGCCGCGGAGGGGATATTCTTCACGATGCCGCCCTTTACGGTGTCGCCTGCTTCACATTCGAGCATATACTCCACCATTTCGGCGGTGAGAAGCGCGCCGTTCACGTTCGGGTGAGCTTCATCGTCCGAATAATCGCTCCAAGCCATGAGCTCCTCGTCAATAGCCCACGTGAGCGCGTCTGTAACGCTTATCATGGGAAGACCGTATGTATCGCCTATCATGCCATGCTCGGCGGCACAGGAATGGTTTTCCGAGGTACGGAAGAACATGAGCGCCACTGCGGGCTCACTGCTGTAATCATATACCGTCCGCACAAGCGATTCGTAACATTCGAGCAGTAAGGGGCTTGTATCATCGTTCACCGAAAAGTCGATGAATACGATATCCGGCTCGCCGTATGGTGTGACAATATCGCGGTAGGAACGCATAAGCCCGAGACTTGACGGCGTTCCGCTTATTCCTGCGTTGACGTAGTTTATCTTCGCGTCAGGGTACTTCTCACACAGCCACTTGTGGGTGAGATATGCCCAGCATTCCTCCGGTTCAAGCGTGTATCCCGCGGTTATCGAACCTCCGATATAGGCGACTGTTATTTCCTCGCCGCGCTCCGCTTTCGCAAAGACCTTGCGGAACCTGTCCTTGTTTCCCGTGGAGAACAGCGAGCGCTCCACGACTGCTCTGCGCACATCATCGGCGGAGCTAAGCTCCGAGGCCGCGGCGGAAGTCGTGACCTCCGCGGTGCTTTCCTCAGTGCTTACGGACACAGCAGGTACATTCTGCGTATCTCCTGCATTTCCGCACGAGCAAAGCGTCAATGCCGCACACAGGCTCAGCGCGACATCCGACATACGTTTTCTCATAACATCACCACTTCTAATTATACATAATTCGACGGAAAAGTCAAGGTTTTTTTGTGTTCCGAAAGCCCGCAGCGCGTTTCTTCGCCCGCTGCGAGCGGCAAATTCGCGGTCATGGGAATAAACTGTAAAGAGCGGTATATTCTGAATATTTTCAGCCGCTGCTGTTAAAAATACAGACATAGAAGATACACGAAAGGACGGTAATGATAATGACTATCAAACGCGGAGAGATATATTACGCCGACCTCAGCCCTGTGGTAGGCTCGGAGCAGGGCGGCATAAGACCTGTGCTCATCGTTCAGAACGATGTCGGCAACCGCCACAGTCCCACGGTCATAGCGGCGGCGATAACCAGTCAGCGCGAAAAGACTAAGCTCCCCACCCACATTTCGCTTGACGCTGTGAACTGCGGGCTTGCAAAAGACTCGGTGGTTCTGCTCGAACAGGTACGTACATTAGATAAAAAGCGGCTCAAAGAGCGCATGGGCGAGCTCGACAGCGCAGATATGCACCGTGTTGACGGCGCCCTGTCCGTAAGCTTCGGTCTGAACCCGCAGGGATAGAGAGGAACAGAGAAGAACAGAGAGGACAGAAGAACAGAAGAACAGAATGGGGCTCCGCCCCAAACCCCGCAGGGGGCTCCTCGCCCCCTTGACCCCTCGGCGGTGAGCACCGCAGGCAGTACCGTAACACGGAGATTAGTCACTCACTTCGCAGCGACAAAGAAACAGCAGACCCGTAACAAACAGGTCTGCTGTATTTTTTTGCTATGAACAGAGTAACGAGTCTCCGTTGTACGGTACCGGCTCCAGCGCGTCGCTGGCGAGGGGACGTGGGGGCGAGAAGCCCCCCGCGGGGTTTGGGGCGGCGACCCAATCTGTCTCTCTGTTATTCTGAATCTTCTGTGTCTTCTGTGTCTTCTGTATCTTCTGTGTCTTCTGTGTCTTCTGTATCTTCTGTGTCTTCTGTGTCTTCTGTATCTTCTGTGTCTTCGCTGTCATCAGTCTCGTCAGCGTCGTCGGTATCGAGCATATCTTCCTCGGAAGGCTTCTCGACCTCCTCGGTCTTTTCATTGTCATCATGCTCCGTGCGTGTGAACGATACGACCGAGCAGTCCTCCGACAGCTTCATGAGCCGCACACCGTTCGCAGGTCTGTTCAGCGGGCGTATGTCATTCGCGCGTATGCGTATGATAATGCCGTCCGAGCTGATAAGGATAACATCATCGTCCGCTCCGAGAGCGCGTATGCCGCAGACATGACCCTTCTCCTCGCTCACCTTGTAATTGAGTATGCCTATGCCGCCGCGGCTCTTGACAGGATAGTTGTAGTCGGTGACTTCCTTTTCCTCGCCTGTTTCCTTGTCAACCACTATGCGTTTCTTGACGCTTCCGTCCTGGTTTATCTTGTGCAGGAATGAACGCCTTCCATAGCCCTTGTCGGTCACGGTGAGTATCGTCATGTCCTCGCTGTATATCTTTGTCGCGCCTACTACATAATCACCCTCACGCAGCTTTATCGCACGAACACCGCCCGCGGTGCGTCCCATGAGCCTTATCGTGTTCTCCCAGAAACAAAGCGCACGTCCGTCATGCGTAGCCACAAGCACTCCCGAGTCGCCCTCGGTGATGTATGCCGCCGCTATCTCGTCATTCTCCGCGAGCGTAATTGCGCGAAGTCCCTTCTTGCGTATGTTTTTGAACGCCGAAAGCGGTACGCGCTTTATCCTGCCGAACTTGGTGACGCAGATAAATACCTTGTTCTCCGCGAAATCCGAGGTTTTGAGCAGCGCTGCCACCTTCTCGCCCTCTTCGAGCTGTATAAGGTTCACAACGTTCGTACCTCTGCTCTGGCGCGAACCCTCGGGAACCTCAAAGCATTTGAGCTTCATCATGTTGCCCTTGTTCGTCACGAACAGCAGATTATCATGCGAGGAGGAGATGAACACATTCTCGATGAAGTCCTCGTCACGCTGCTTAATGCCCGATACGCCCTTGCCGCCGCGCCGCTGGAGGTTGTACACCTCTACGGGCTGGCGCTTGAGGTAGCCGAGACTTGTGTATGTCAGCACGCACTCCTCAACGGGTATGAGGTCTTCGATATCCACCTCGCCGCTTACCTGCTCGATAGATGTGCGGCGCTCGTCGCCGTACTTCTTCTTTATCACATCGAGCTCCTCGCGGATAACGGCATAGACCTTAGCCTTGTCGGAGAGTATCTCCAGATAGCCGCCTATCTTGCCCATTATATCCGAGAGCTCTTCCTCTATCTTCTCTTTTTCAAGCCCTGTGAGCTGTGCGAGACGCATCTGCACGATAGCGTCCGCCTGCTCCTCGGAAAGTCCTATGGTGTGGTCAAACACCACGTCCTTGTATTTCTCGTCCATTGCGCGGGCGAGAAGCTGTCCGAGGTCGGCTTCCTTAAAGCGCTCCATAAGGCGCTCCTTGCCCTCGGGTACGCTCTTGCTGGAGCGCAGTATAGCAATGACCTCGTCTATATTGTCGATAGCGAGCATGAAGCCCTGCAGCAGGTGTGCGCGGTTGCGTGCGCGTTCAAGGTCAAAGCGCGTGCGGCGCTCAATTACCTCCACCTGGAAATCGAGATAGCTCGTGAGCATATCCTTGAGGGGCAGTATCTTCGGCTCGCCGTTCACCAGCGCAAGCATGATGACGCCCACGGTGTCCTGGAGCTGGGTATAGCTGTACAGCTTGTTGAGCACCACGTTCGCGTTCGCGTCGCGTTTGAGCTCCATGACTATCTTCATGCCTTTTCTGTCGGACTCGTCGCGAAGTGTCGCTATGCCGTCGATGCGCTTGTCACGCATAAGCTCGCCGATAGACTCCAAAAGTCTCGTCTTGTTCACCATGTAGGGTATCTCGGTGACGACGATGCGGGTGTGGGTCTTTTCCTCGACTATCTCCGCTCTGCCGCGAAGGGTTATCTTGCCGCGCCCGGTGTAGTATGCCGAGCGTATGCCCGAATATCCCATGATAACGCCGCCCGTCGGGAAGTCTGGACCCTTTATGCAGCTCATGATACTCTCGGGACCTGCGTCGGGATTGTCGATAAGCAGGTCGATAGCGTCTATGACCTCGCAGAGGTTATGCGGCGGTATATTGGTAGCCATACCGACCGCGATGCCGATACTTCCGTTCACCAGAAGGTTCGGGAAACGCGACGGCAGCACGATAGGCTCTTTGAGCTTGTCATCGTAGTTGGTGCCGAAATCAACGGTGTTCTTGTTTATGTCCGCGAGCATTTCGTTCGCTATCTTAGCGAGCCTTGCCTCGGTGTAACGGTATGCGGCGGGCGGGTCTCCGTCAACGGAGCCGAAGTTGCCGTGACCGTCAACAAGCGGATAGCGCAGAGAGAAATCCTGCGCGAGACGCACCATAGCGTCATACACCGACGCGTCGCCGTGGGGGTGATATTTACCGAGCACCTCACCGACGGTATAGGCGCACTTTCTGTGCTGCTTGTCGTAGGTGTTGCCCGCGTCGTTCATGGTGTAGATTATGCGCCTGTGAACGGGCTTAAGTCCGTCCCTCACGTCCGGCAGGGCGCGGGAAACTATTACAGACATAGCGTAGTCAAGGAACGCTGTGCGCACTTCCTTTTCCACATCTATCTGATACAGCTTTTCGCCCTCGTGTATAGATTCTATCGGATTATTGTTGTCCATTGGTCTTTAGTTGTCCTTCCTGTCGGTCATGTGAGACCTTTTTCTTCAAAATACGCCTTAAAGGCAAGCATTTCCTCGGTGCCGAGACAGCGTTTCGGCACTGCGTGTATATACGAGCGGTTCACGAACATAAGCAGGAGCTCCTTGTGGTCAGCCATGAACACCTCGGTCTCCGCGAGCCTGTAAACCGTCTTTTCGGGCGGCTTCGTGTCGTCCCGCACCAGCTCGGGGTGCTCGGCAAGCTCCTTTGCCGCCTCGCTGCCCTCCTCCACGGTAAATACCCCGTGAGTGGTTATCGCCACAGTCTCGGTCTCCTTGTCCGCGCTTGTTATCTGCGTTTCTATCTCAATGCGGTCGTCGTACAGCGTCATGGTGTACTCCTCGTCCGTTCCGAGCTCGGAGATGCCCTGTATCATCTTGCGGCGTATCAGCACGGGCTTTATCCAGTTGAACACAAGTATGCCGAGCGCGAGACCGCCCGCGATATATCCCATGGGGCTCGTCATGTCACGGACTATAAGGTCCGCCGCAAGCACTATGACTATCAGATATATCACGGTATAAAGGAGCTTTTTACGAAGCGCGTACTTCGTCTGGAAAGCCTTGTACGCTTCCTCTATCTCCTCGGGCGTGTTGTCGAATTTTATACTGAACCTGTCATTCATTTCGGTATTTTCCTTAATACGGATTGTTTCCCACAAGAAGCAGCACTCCGAGCGCCGCCGCCGCGACAGCGACCACTGCCGCGATTATTGCGTCACCTGTCTTGTTCGAGTGGAGGAACTTTGTAACGCAAAGCCCCGAATACACTCCCCCCGTCACAAGTATCGCGGACGCGGCGAGAGTGAAGTCGCCGCCCGTCACCAGCGTGACCGCGCAGGCTCCCCACACCACGAGAAGCGCCCACTTGAAGAACTTCCTCGCCATTGCGCAGATGTCCTCGTCGCTGTCTTTGTACTCCACGGGCTCGTGTTTCTTCTCGTCGGCGAATATGCGCTCCATTCTCGCAAGCTTCGCTATCTGCTTTTCGTTGTTTTCTTCTGAGTTCATATATATTCCCTGTTATTCATAATACCCGCTGTCAAGCCTGCCTACCGTGTACGGGGTCACATATACGGGCAGCCTTCCCGTCTTTTCGGCGGTAAGCCCGTTGAGCATACCGATGTGTGTCGATATGTGACGGAACTGCATGAGCACAAGCTCCAGGCGGGACATATCACAGCCCTCGGGACGTTCCCCGAGCATCTCGTCGGTAAGCCCGTCAAGATACCGCGCGGTCTTTTCGCGCACCCTGCCGAGATATTCAAGCAGCTGCTCGTCCGTCATCACGGTCTTGCACGGCTCGTTCGGATTATCCATGCCCGGCTCGTGGAAATCGGGCTCGTCATACACATACGGGTTGAAGAACCACTTATCCGCCGAGTGTATGGTGTGGTAAACGTATCTCCACGCGGGAGCTCCGCAGACAGGCGCGTTCCTGTCGTAAGTCCTTATCGCGGTGATAAGGTTGAGGAAATTCGCGTCCGTCTGCTGTTTTATCATTTCACAGAGTTCTCTCATATATCCAGATTCTGTACGAACCGCGCGTTTGTCTCAATGAATTCGCGGCGCGGCTCTACCTTGTCACCCATAAGTATGGAGAATATCATATCCGCCTTTGCGGCGTCCTCCATGCCAACTCTTATCATGGTGCGGCGCTCGGGGTCCATGGTGGTCTCCCAAAGCTGCTCGGGGTCCATCTCACCAAGACCTTTATAGCGCTGAACGTCTATCTTTACGTCCTTGTCGCCCGAAAGCTCCGAGATATACGCGTCACGCTCGTCGTCCGAAAACGCGTATCTCACCTGCTTGCCGCGGGACACCTTGAACAGCGGCGGCTGTGCGAGGTAAACGTGACCCTCTTCGATGAGCGGGCGCATGAAACGGAAGAAGAACGTAAGCAGCAGCGTGCGTATATGCGCGCCGTCCACATCGGCATCAGCCATTATGACCACTCTGCCGTAGCGCAGCTTGGTAATGTCGAAATCCTCTCCGATACCCGTGCCGAGAGCCTTGACCACCGGCAGCAGCTTATCATTGTTGTACACCTTGTCGGCTCTTGCCTTTTCGACGTTGAGCATCTTGCCCCAAAGCGGCAGTATCGCCTGGAATGCGCTGTTTCTGCCCTGTTTTGCGGAGCCGCCCGCCGAGTCTCCCTCGACGATGTATATTTCGGTGCGGGTCGTATCCTTTTCATAGCAGTCCGAGAGCTTGCCGGGAAGTCCCGCGCCGTCTGCAGCAGACTTGCGCTTGGCTTCCATAGCTTTCTTTGCCGCGTCGCGCGCTGCCTGGGAGTTTATCGCCTTGCGGACGATAATTTCAGTGGTGTCCGGGTGCTCCTCGAAGTAGTAGGTGAGCTGCTCGGTCACGACTTTATAGACCGCGGGAGCGACTTCGGGGTTGCCGAGCTTGCCCTTGGTCTGACCCTCAAACTCACACTCGGGCAGCTTCACGGAAATGACCGCGTTGATAGCCTCGCGTATCGCTTCGCCCGAGAGCGCCACGAACTCCTTCTTGTCGTCGTCGTCCTTCTTTTTTGTGGCTTTCTTGACTTTTTTCTGGGTCTGCTGCTGTTCGAGGTAGCTCTTGACGAAATCATTCACCACCTTGTTCAGCGCCTTTTTGAACGCGGTCTCATGGGTACCGCCGTCTATGGTGTGGATATTGTTTGCGAAGGAACGGAACGCTTCGCTGTTGAAGTCGGTATTGTACTGGAACGCAGCCTCAACGGTGATGTCATCGACAACGCCCGAAAGGTAGATGACATCGGGGTGCAGCCGCTCGGCTCCGCGCATATCCTGGAGCCACTCCACATAGCTTACGATGCCCCCCTCATAGCGCAGGGACTCACCCTTTATATTCTCCTCGTCCCTTGAATCGGTGAGGTTTATCAGCAGACCGCCGTTGAGGAACGCCTGTTCTCTCATGCGGTCGAGAAGTGTGTCGTAATCGAACACGGTATCGTGGAAGATAGTCCCGTCGGGCTTGAAACGCACCTTTGTGCCTGTCTTGTCGGTGGTGCCTATGACTTTCATCTGCTCGTCGTAGTGACCGCGCTCAAAGCGCTGATAATGCACTTCCCTGCCGTCATAAACTTCAAGCTCAAGCCATTCCGACAGTGCGTTCACGACTGAAGCGCCCACGCCGTGAAGTCCTCCTGAGACTTTGTAGCCGCCGCCGCCGAACTTTCCTCCCGCGTGGAGTATCGTGTAAACAACGGTAGCCGCCGAGATACCCTCTTTAGGGTGTATCCCCGTCGGTATGCCGCGCCCGTTGTCGGTGACTTCTATCACGTCCCCCGGCAGTATTTTAACGTCTATTTTCGTGCAGTAGCCGGCGAGAGCTTCATCTATCGCGTTGTCCACTATCTCATAGACAAGGTGGTGAAGTCCGCTCGTGCCTGTGGAGCCGATATACATTCCGGGGCGCTTGCGCACTGCTTCAAGCCCCTCTAATATCTGTATGTCATCGGCGCCGTAATCGTGGTCTGTTACCTTTGTGTTGTCGTCCATTTCAGCAATTCCCTTACATTATAAATAGTATAAATCATTATATCACATTTCTTAAAAAAAAGCAAGCGTTTTAATACATTTTTTGATATAGAAACAGAAAGACAGAGAGACATAGAGACTGAGAGACAGATGGGGGCGCCGCCCCAAACCCCGCAGGGGGCTCCTCGCCCCCTTGACCCCTCGGCGGTGAGCACCGCAGGCAGTACCGTGACACGGAGATTAGTTACTCACTTCGCAACGACAAAGAAACAGCAGACTTGAAAGTAACAAGTCTGCTGTATTTTTTTGCTATGAACAGAGTAACGAGTCTCCGTTGTACGGTACCGGCTCCAGCGCGTCGCTGGCTCAGGGTGCAGGGGCGGAGCAAGCCCCTGCCGGGGTTTGGGGCAGAGCCCCAATCTGTCAATCTGTCATTCTGTTTCTC
>JAGBLA010000222.1 GCA_017635675.1 Ruminiclostridium sp. | reverse complement strand
GCTGCCCGACTATCACATTGAATGGAGGCTCGTGTCAAGATGACCGTGGAATAAATGCGGTCAGATTATCTGCCGTTTTGGTAAGTCTTGCTGCTGCATGACAGTCTGATGTAGTTGTTCATTTTGTACTTTTTCTCAGCAGCGAGAAAAAGTACCAAAAAGCGCCGCCGCCGCTTGGGGTCGTCGAGCCTCCGCTTACCTTTCAGCAGATTTGTCATTGCAGGTGGGAGGCCTCCTCAACCCTGCGCGGCGGTCTGCCGAGATTTCGGAGGTAATACTATAAATATAAAAACAGCAGATTCGTAAGTAACGGGTCTGCTGTTTCTATTCGTTGAGATGTGAGTATCTAATCTCCGTGTTACGGAGTTGGCTCCAGCGCGTCGCTGGCGAGGGGTCAAGGGGTCTGGTGCAGGAGGCACCAAGCACTTGCCCCAAACGCGGCATGGACGCCGCGTTAAAAGGCAAGTGCGCAAGGAGCCCCCTGCGGGGTTTGGGGCAGCGCCCCAAGACATCTGTTCTCAGCGTTTTCTTCTCTTTTTTCTGCCGTTGTTTCCCTTTTTGTTTTTCATGACCTTTGTGATTATCGCAAAGGCGATACAACCCACAAGTATCACGCCCGAAATTATGAAGAGCGGTATCGGGAGCGATGTTCCGGTAGCGGGATTAAGCGCTGCAAGTATATATTCCATTATTTTCACCTTCCTTAATGAACGGCTGAACTTACCCGTTCCTGCGTTTGAGCATTACCACAACAAGCGCGACGATAACTCCGACTATAATAACACCTGCGACTATGCCGACTATTATAAGCGAGGAATCTCTCGACCCGAGGTCGGCTTTTTCGTTTTTGACAGCGGGCGTATTCTGAGCGGCAGTCGTTACAGGCGCCGCGGTTGTCTGCGCTGCGACAGTCTGTTCCGCGGTTGTCTGCGCTGCGACAGTCTGTTCCGCAGTAGTCTCTGCGGGTTTTACATATTTTGAAATATCGAAAGGCTCGTGTCCGTCAGTGGTAATATTTCCGTTTCCGTCACTGTAAACCGAGACATTGCCGCTTCCGTCGTAAACAAAAACCTCTTTGACCGCAAGGCTGTACGCTTCGGACTTGTTGCCCCAGTCTGCAATGGATACCGTCGCATTACCCGCCGCGGTATCTATCGTAACGCCCGTAAGGTCTGCGGTAAGCAGGAAGTGCGTATCGTCGAGCTTAGTGACCGCTGCGGTACTGCTGCTGCCCTCTACGTCAGCAAGACCGTGGTAATCGAACTGGAGCCACCAGTCATTTGTCACTGCGCTTCCGGAAACTCTTGCTCCGAGAGCAAGGAAACCCGTGAAATCGGTGAACACCTCTTCGCCGTTATCGTCCTCGTATAAGCCCTTGCTGCGCTCGCGGTAGTATTTTTCTGTATCTCCCTCTACCGCTACGACGGCTTCTATCTTTGCAGCTCCGGCGTACGGTGAGTCTTCCGACGCGGGGGTCACTATCTTCCACGATGAACGGTCGGAAATAAAGCTGTCAGAATCCGACCCGACTTCGAGCATATAAGCTGAAACCGATGCTGTGAGCATTGCTGCCGACGCAAACACCGCCGCTGCAGCTGTGATTATCTTTTTCATGCTGCGTTCCTCCATATTTTTTTCATAACTTATCACAAATATACGAGGCATCTCCGGTAAGTGTGGGTCGAAAAATCGCCGGATACAGCGTTTATGCCGCGAAAGCATCTTGACATGAGTTTCAAATGTGATAGGCTGGTAGCCCGGCAGCAGCCCTTTTGGGGTGCCTGCCGGTGCTGCCCGACTATCACACTTGAATCGAGGCTCATGTCAAGATGATCGTGGAATAAATGCGGTCATATCCCTACAAACCTTTATTTTATTGCCCACACCTATCGAATAAGAGCCAAATATACTGTTTGTTTACTGTCTCTGCCGATGCGTTTATGATGTTTCTCTGAACTGCAAGACAGAAAAATACCGTGGAGCAGATGACCGCCCCACGGTATTCGCCGCCCGCCGTCGCGGACTGGCGGAAGCGGTGGGATTCGAACCCACGAGCCCGTGAGGACTACCTGATTTCGAGTCAGGCCCGTTATGACCACTTCGATACGCTTCCATAAAATATTACGGTTTATATTATACAGCAGACAGGTCGATTTGTCAACCGAATTTTTGTTTTTTTGGTGAATTATCATCAAAAACTATATAGACATTGACATTTTTTTCATTATATGGTAAACTGTTACAGCAAAAACACGGGGCTCGACCCCGTTTTAAGAGGAAGGCGACACAATGAGCAAGGTGCTCGGTTTTATAAAGGCGCAGCCTGTGCTGACTGCCGCGTTCGTGCTCGCGCTTATAAGCATGATATTCATACCGCCCGACGAAAAGTATGTCGGATACTGCAATTTTGCGGTGCTTGCGGAGCTTTTCGGACTTATGATAGCTGTGGCGGGACTTCGGGGCGAAGGACTATTTGAAAAGCTCACGGGGGCGCTGCTGAAACACGCTGGGACAGTGCGAAAACTTGCGCTGATACTGATACTCGTGTGCTTCACGTCGTCCATGCTGGTGACGAACGACGTGGCGCTGATAACGTTCATACCGCTTACGCTGCACGTGTTCGCGGGTATTAACGACGAGCGCAGCCGCATACTCACGCTTGTGCTTGAAACCGCGGCGGCGAACCTCGGCAGCATGATGACGCCCGTAGGGAACCCGCAGAACCTCTACATATACGACAAATACGGGCTTTCAGTGTGGCAGTTCATTCAGACCATGCTGCCTGCGGGGATAATAAGCCTTATTATAATAGTATTGCTGTCGTTCATGATACCGAACACGCCCTGCGAATCGCGGAGCGGGGAGCCCCGTCCGCTGTCCAAGCGGGACACGGTGCTGTACAGCTGTCTTTTTGTGCTGTGCGTGATAACGGTGTTCAAGGTGCTGCCGTACCCGATATGCGCTGTCGCGGCGGCAGCTGCCGCGCTCTTCACGGACAGAAAGCTCCTGCTCAAAGCGGACTATTCGCTGCTTGCGACATTTGTGTGCTTTTTCGTGTTCGTGGGGAACATTTCACGCATCGGTGAGGTGAGCGCGTTTTTCTCGGAAATGCTAAAAGGGCATGAGATAATGGTCTCAGCCCTCTTGTCACAGGTAATAAGCAATGTTCCCGCAGCGGTCATGCTGTCGGGCTTTACGAAATACGGTACCGCCCTGCTCATCGGTGTGAACCTCGGCGGGCTCGGTACGCCGATAGCGTCCATGGCGAGCCTTATCACGCTTCAGTTCTACCGCAGCTCCGAAAACGCGCGCACGGGTAAGTTCTTAGCGGTGTTCACCGCGGTGAACTTCGGTATGCTGGCGTTCCTGCTCGCGGTGCAGCTGTTAATCCTCAAGCCCCTTTAACGCGGCTATCTCCTCACGGTTCACCTTTATCTTGGAATCCTTGAGGAGCTTGACGTCCTCGCGCTTGTACGGCGCGGCGGGAGCGTCGGGGTTCTTTTTGAGCTTGACCTTGAGCACGCCCGTAAGCAGGTTCGAGTCCTCTACTATTCCCTGTCCGTCGGGTGTTTCGACGATAGCGCCTATTTTCGGAGTTATTTTCAGCAGCGCCTCGTAGCTGTCCTGCTCGTATTTCAGGCAGCACATGAGCCTTCCGCAGGTGCCGGATATTTTTGTGGGGTTAAGCGAGAGCGACTGCTCTTTCGCCATTTTTATGGACACGGGCTGGAACTCTCCGAGGAAGCTCGCGCAGCAGAACGGTCTGCCGCAGATACCGAGCCCGCCGAGCATTTTAGCCTCGTCGCGCACGCCTATCTGCCGCAGCTCGATGCGCGTCCTGTATATGCTTGCGAGGTCTTTTACGAGCTCACGGAAATCCACGCGGTTCTCCGCCGAGAAATAGAACAGTATTTTGCTGCCGTCGAAGGTGTACTCCACGTCGATAGGTTTCATTTTGAGCTTATGCTCGGCTATCTTCTTTATGAAGGTCTCCATTATCTCGGTCTCTTTCGCCTCATTGTCCTTTATGCGTTTGAGGTCTTCCTTGCCTGCGATACGGATAATGGGTTTCAAGGGCTGAACGACCTCGTTATCCTCCACCTCGCGGTTGGGTATGACGACCTCGCCGCATTCTACGCCCCTTGCCGTCTCGACGATGACCTTATCGCCCGGGGCGACGGTTTTTCCTTTCGGCGAGAAGTAATATACCTTTCCCACCTCTTTGAATCTTATTCCGATTATTTCTATCATTATATCCCTCTTTTCACGGATAAAGCAAAGTCACCGAGCCGCCGCCCGCATAAGCGAGCTTGTACATTCCGCCGCGAACAGCTTCTGATTCGGGTTGGTGTAGGATTTGCCGTACAGGCGGTTCATTTCCTCGTACATAGCGGTTATTTTTTCAAGGCTGAAGCTCTCCGCAAGCCGCACGGTCTGTTTTCTGAACGCTCCGGGGAGTGCCGCGCCGGACTTGAAAACTGCCGCCTGTGCCATTATATCGGCTATCACTCCGATAGTCCCGAAAAGCTCATCGCGGGTCTTGAGCGAAAGAAGCGCGAGCAGGCAGTCAAGCTCTCTGCGCGCCGCAACGGCGTCACAGGCTTTGAGCGCCGCGGCAAGGTACTGCACGCTCTCGCCGCCCGCCTCGTATTCTATTGCCGCGCCGATGTTGCCGCCGAACATATCGAAAAGCTCGGTGATGCGGGCGGGCGGCACGGTATGTTCATCTTCAAATTTATGCTCCGAGAGTGCCTCGGCGAACTCCTCGCGGTCGGCGGGGTCAACGTTCACCGCTGTAACACGGGACAGTACGGTCTGTATCACGGGTGCTTTGTTGTCGGCGGTGAAGATGTATTTGTTGAAGTCGAGCGGCTCCTCGATGAATTTGAGCAGGGTGTTCTGCATCTGCACCGAAAGTCTGTCTATCTGCCCGAACACCACGACGCGCACATCGCTGTCAATGGGCTTTGCGGAACAGCTTGCGATGAAAGCGCGCAGCATCTCTACCATGTTCTTTTTGGTATCGCGCTTGTGCTCCTCCTCTATCATGGGGAGCGGGTAGGCGATATCGGGAAAGCCGTGTTCCGCGGCAAGGCGGCAGCTCCGGCATTTCATACAGGGTGCGTGCTGTTTGTCCTCGCACACATAGGTCATAGCGACATAATCCGCGAGGGTTCGCTTGCCTATCCCCTTAGCGCCGTACAGCAGCAGCGCGTGTGGCATTCTCCCTGAGCTTCGGAAGCTCTCGATACGCTGCATGGCAAGGTGCTTGCCGTATATTTTTATCATAGCTTTTCAAATCTCTCGATGTCGGTCACGAACACAGTCGCGCCGCCTACGCTGACCTCCACGGGGTAGCTTACGGGAGCGTCCGACGCCGCAATGGAAGCGGCATTGGGTACATACTGTTTGCGCTTTCGGGAATTCTGCGCGATTATAGCGATCACCCCGTCAACAGCCACGTTTTCGCAGCATATCATAAAGGTGGTGTTGCCCGCCATAAGAAATCCGCCTGTTGAAGCAAGCTTGGTAGCGGAAAAACCCGCTTTTGTGAGTGCCGACGATACATTGTGCGAGTCGTCGTTGTTTACTATCGCAAATATAAGTTTCATATCATACCTTCTCTGTTCATGCGTTTGCGCATACCTACATAGTTATTATACCACATTTCGCGCGAAATGTAAAGTAAAATTCCAAAAATAGAAAGAAGACAGAAGAACAGATTGGGGTCTGCCCCAAACCCCGCTGGGGCGCTG
>JAGBLA010000221.1 GCA_017635675.1 Ruminiclostridium sp. | reverse complement strand
GAAACCTCGGAAGAAACGACAGCCGAGACGACTGCCCCCGCAGAGGAAACCTCGGAAGAAACGACAGCCGAGACGACTGCCCCCGCAGAGGAAACCTCGGAAGAAACGACAGCCGAGACGACTGCCCCCGCAGAGGAAACCACGGAAGAAACGACAGCCGAGACTACCGCTCCGGAAGTCAATGAAAGCAAGACCATATCTCTTGTGTCACAGCTTGCAGGTATAGACGGCGTTAAAACAAAGCTTGCGGCAAGAATGTCATACTTCCCGACATCTTCTGTTGTAACTGTCACAAATACCGACGCAGCCGCTCTTTATGCTGAAAACGCACTGCAACTTCTCGACACCGATGTAATATCATATTACGCATTCGACATCAGCGTTTTTGACTCGAACACAAGCGAGAAGATACACGAGCTTGGCGGCGACGTGACTTTTAATATCGGAGTTCCCGATATTCTTGCAGACTGCGACAACATCAGCGTATATCACATCAACAGCGGCTATCCCGAGCTTCTTGAAAGCAGGATCGTCACAAACGATGACGGCGCGCGCATGGTCGAGTTTTCGGCATCGAACTTTTCGCCTTTCGTTTTTGCGGCCGAGGAAAACGGCACTGCGGTAACTACTGCCGAGGAAACAGAAGAACCCGAAGAAACGACTGCAACCGAGATTTCTGATGAAAACACGGACGAAGCTGAGGACAGCGCCGAAGATGAAAGCACGGAAGAGACAACAGCAGCCGATGATACTTCTGATGAACCGATAATCAAGGTCACATTCCCTGCATCAACATCATACATTATAAATCCTTATCATCTTGATGTACAGGTAAGCGACAATATGACCTCAAATGCTTCGATCATTTCTCCGGAAATGAAGGTAACTAGCGAGAGTAACTGCAAAGTCGCGGTATATATGAGCGCTGTTGCGCAGAATGTGCCGGAAACGGTGCGGTTGTCTGAAACCTCTCTTACAAAGGGAGAGACCGAAAAATCGCTGTTCCTGTATGTTGAGGCTGCGGATGATAATAACGCCTACAAAAACTATTTTGACGGGTCTGCAAATCAGATCGTAGTTTCACGGAACGGCGGTCAATCTCAGAAGATACTTGAGCTCGATAAGCCGGAGGAAGGTTCATACACCGAAGGTCAGTTCAAAATTTTCGGTGAGACGTTTATGCCTGACAGTGAGCCTTGGCATGATAACGAGAACGTCAGCATACTCATGGTATTCAGAGTAGAAGCGGTTTCGGCTCAGGAATAAATAAAGCTGCCTGTATTTATCATAACCATTCAAAATATAATAAAATACCCGTACAATGTGAAAATGTCATTGTACGGGCGTTTTGTTATTTTCCCCACTAATTTTTCATATTACGTATCGTAACCGCCAACCACACCCGGCACTCGCAAAAATGAAAGAAGTATGCTAAAATAGACTCCGAAGGACAGAACGAAAGGAGCCAAGCATGAATAAAATCGAAGCAGTGAAAAAGGAAG
>JAGBLA010000220.1 GCA_017635675.1 Ruminiclostridium sp. | reverse complement strand
ACTCACTTCGCAGCGACAAAGAAACAGCAGACCCGCAACAAACAGGTCTGCTGTATTTTTTTGCTATGAACAGAGTAACGAGTCTCCGTGTTACGGTACTGCCTGCGGTGCTCACCGCCGAGGGGTCAAGGGGGCGAGGAGCCCCCTGCGGGGTTTGGGGCAGAGCCCCAATCTGTCTTTCTGTCTTTCTGTTCCTCTCTCTGTCTCTCTGTTTTTCTCTTCAGTTTCCCTCAAACTGGCTGTTATAGAGCTTTGCATAGAATCCGCCGCGTTTGAGCAGCTCGTCGTGGGTACCCTGCTCGACGATGCTTCCCGCGTTCATGACGAGTATCACGTCTGCGTCGCGTATGGTGGAAAGGCGGTGGGCGACTATGAAGCTCGTGCGCCCCTGCATGAGCTTTGCGAACGCGTCCTGTATCTTAAGCTCGGTGCGGGTGTCTATTGATGACGTAGCCTCGTCAAGTATAAGCATCGGCGGGCGGCAAAGCATTATGCGGGTTATGCACAAAAGCTGACGCTGACCCTGTGAGAGGCTGCCGCCGTCCTCGCCTATCACTGTGTCATAGCCGTTGGGCAGGCGCTTTATGAAGCTGTGAGCGTGGGATGCTTTGGCGGCAGCCGTCACTTCCTCGTCCGTGGCGTCGGGCTTGCCCATGACTATGTTCTCGCGTATCGTGCCGCTTATAAGCCTCGTTTCCTGTAAGACCATGCCGTAAGACGAGCGCAGGCTCCTGCGGGTCACGGTGCGTATATCATGCCCGTCGGCGTATATCGTGCCGCCTGTCACATCATAGAACCGCATGAGCAGATTGATGAACGTTGTCTTGCCGCAGCCCGTGGGGCCTACTATCGCTGTCTTCTGCCCCTGCTTTATGTCGATGTTGAAGCCCTCGATGAGCTTCTTGTCGGGAACGTAGGAAAAGCTTACATTCTCGGCTTTGATATCTCCCCTCACATCGGTGAGAACATGGGCGTCTGCGGGCTCGGGGGTCTGGGCTGGCTCCTCTATGAGCTCGAACAGCCGCGCCGCGCAGGCTAACGCGTTCTGCAGCTCCGTCACCACGCCCGATATCTCGTTGAAAGGCTTGGTGTACTGGTTCGCATAGCTTAAAAAGCATGACAGCTCGCCGACGGTTATGCCGCCCGCCGTTCCTCTGTTTATCACCGCAATAGCGCCGAACAGTGCCACTGCCGCATACACCATGCTGTTGACAAAGCGGGTGGAGGGGTTGGTGAGGGAGGAGAAGAACGTGGCGCGGAGCGAGCACTTCTCAAGCCGCGAGTTTATCTCGTCGAATTTTTCTATGCTCTCGTCCTCGCGGCAGAACGCCTTGACCGCCTTTTCATTGCCGATTATCTCGTCTATGAGCGCGGTCTGTTCACCGAGAGTTTCCGTGCGAAGCTTGAACATACTGTATGTGCGGGTGGAGATGAACCGCGCCACAAGCAGCGATACAGGCGTCAGCACCACCACCGCGAGAGTTATCCACGGGTCAAGCATGAGCATGAACACAAGCGTGCCGAGGATAGTGACCACGCCCGTGAAAAGCTGTGAGAACCCGAGCAGCAGACCGTCCGCGAACTGGTCGGCGTCGGAGATCACGCGGCTCACTATATCTCCCGTGCTTTTCGTGTCGAGGTAGGACAGCGGGAGCTCCTCGATATGTCGGAACGCGTCGTTGCGTATGTCCCGCACAACGTCAAAGGCTATGCGGTTGTTTATCACGCCCATGAGCCACTGCAGAAGCGCGGTCGCGCCCGCGGCGATGCCCGTCTGTATCAGCAGCGAGGTGAGCGCACCGAGGTCAACTGCGCCCTTGCCCGCCGTGAACAGGTCTATTGCTTTTCCAATTATAATAGGTATATACAATGCTCCCGCCACCGTCAGCAGCGCAAGCAGCATCGACAATATCATAAGCGGAGTATAGCGCCCGATATACCGCAGGACTTTTCCGAGGGTACCTTTGTTCTTCATGCCGACACCCCGCTTTCCTTCTTGTACTGAGATTCGTATATCTCACGGTAAACCGCGCAGCTTTTCAGCAGCTCGGCGTGAGTGCCGATACCCACAGCCTCGCCGTCATCAAGGACGACTATCTTGTCCGCGTGCATTATGGAGCTTGTGCGCTGGGAAACTATGAACACCGTAGTGTCTTTGAGGGCGCGCAGAGCCTTTCGCAGTGCCGCGTCCGTGGCGAAGTCGAGCGCCGAGGCGCTGTCGTCGAGTATCAGTATTTCGGGTGAGCCGACAATTGCCCGGGCAATGGTAAGGCGTTGGCGCTGACCGCCCGAGAAGTTGGTTCCGCCCTGCTCCACCATGCTGTCGAGCCCGTGCTCCTTCTTTTCGATTATATCGGTCGCCTGTGCGATGTCAAGCGCCCGCATTATCTCGCTGTCATCGGCGGAGCTGTCCCGCCACTGCATATTCTCGCGTATAGTGCCTTTGAAAAGCACTGCTTTCTGCGGAACTACACCTATTCGCGAGCGCAGGGCTTCGAGGTCATATTCTTTTGCGTCAACGCCGTTTATCAGCACCGTACCCTCCGTGGGGTCGTAGAACCGCGGGATAAGGTCAACGAGCGAGGTCTTGCCCGAGCCCGTGCCGCCTATTATTCCGACGGTGGAGCCTTTCCTTGCCGTGAAGCTTATACCGCTGAGTGAGTTTTCCGACGCTGACTTGTATTTCAGCGACACTCCGCGCATCTCAACGGTGTTCTCATAGTCTTCAAAGCCGCTTTTCTCGGTGCCGCAGGTCATGCCCTCGCCGCTGTCGAACACGGACTGTATGCGTCTGCCGCAGGCTGCCGCCTTGGTTATGGTGATTATCAGCCCCGCGAGCTTTATCAGCTCCACGAGTATCTGGGACATATAGTTGTAAAGCGCCACGACCTGCCCCTGGGAAAGCTCACCAGAGTCCACGCGCACGCCCCCCGCCCATATCAGCAGGATTATCGCAAGATTTATGAGCGCGAAGGTGAGCGGGTTCATCAGAGCGGCAATGCGCCCCGCCGTGAGCTGTCCCGCGGTAAGACTGTCGTTTTCGCTGCGGAACGCGGATATTTCGCTGTCCTCTATACAGAACGCGCGGACGACGCGTGCGCCGCTGAGGTTCTCACGGGTGCGGCGCAGGAGCTTGTCCAGTCCCGTGCGCACCTTGCCGTACAGCGGCATTCCGCCGAGCATTATGCCGAACACCACCACGGACAGCACAGGTATCGCAGCCGCAAATATAAGCGCGCTCGGCACATCAATTGTGAACGCCATTATCATAGCGCCGAACACGATGAACGGCGAGCGCAGCAGCAGCCGCAGCGTCATGTTCACGCCCGTCTGCACCTGGCTTAAGTCGCTTGTCATGCGTGTCATAAGGGTAGAGGTGCCGAGTTCGTCGAGGTCGGTGTATGAGAATGTCTGGATATGTCTGAACAGTGCGCTTCCCACGGCGGCGGAAAAGCCTGTGGCGGCTTTCGCGGCGAAGAACTGGGCGGTTATCGAGAACGCGAGCCCCGCAAGTCCCAGCCCTGCCAGAAGTGCGCACATCCAGCAGATATACGGCTTGTCGCCGTTTGCGATACCCACGTCGATTATCTTCGCCACCACCGTAGGCACGAAAAGCTCCAGCACGGCTTCGATACATTTGAATAGCGGCGCGAGAACGGTCTCCTTCATATAGCCGCCTGTGAGGTATTTCAACAGCTTTCGCATTTTAACAGTCCTTTTTACAAATATTGACGGGGTCTATTATACCATAATTAATAGGTTATGTCAACTGCACACCGTTTCCGTAGTAGTGCTTCAGTATCTCGTCGGCAGTGCTTCCCGAGCCCGCCATTTCATTTGCGCCGTACTGGCTCAGCCCCGCGCCGTGACCGAAACCCTTGGTGGTGAAGGTGAAGATATTGTCGGTGTAGCTTACGGTGAACGCCGTGGAGCGCAGCCCGAGGATGCGCCAGATATCCCCGCCCGAGAAGGTGTTCTTCCCGATGTTCACGGAGATGACATAGCCGTTCTCGTCCGCGTTCAGCTCGGTGAACCAGCGCGCGGGGTCAACTGGTATCTCGATGTTCCTGTCATACGCGGCAAGTTTAAGCCGTATGTCCTCCGAGCGCAGCTCGTTCACGCACTCGTAGTTGATGAAACCCGTGTCCCACGGGCTTTCCGCGCGGCGAAGGTATGGCAGCGCACGTCCCCACACGTACTCCGAGGGGCAGGTGCCGCCCGCGCTTACGGAATGATAGACGGCGTATATCGGCTCACCCTCGCTCAATATGATATGGGAGAGCCCGTACCTTGCGGCGGCTTGCAGATTTTCACGGTACTCCGCGTAATCCGCGCCGTAGGTGCTTTTGCGCTCGGCGGGCGGCATATACGGCTGGCAGAGCTGACGGTCATCGGAGATGTCCGCGCCGTCGGGGAGCTTGCCGCTCGCCGCAAGCTCCGCAATGAGCCGAAGCGCGTATGTCGCGGACGCGGCAGCCTGGGCTTTGAGCGCCTCGGGGCGGTAGTTTATGGGTATCTGTGCCGCGAGACAGCCCTCAAGGTATTCCTCCGCCGTCACGGTGACAGTCTCCTGCGCGTCGGTAAGATATATCCGCACCTCGTCGGGAAATTCCGCGGTCATCGTGACCTGCGCGGCAGGGCTCGTCCCGGCGGACTGCGCCAAAAGCGGCAGCGCGAATATCGCCGCCGCGAACATCGCGAGAATTATCAGCATATCCTTCATTGTGTGACCTCCCGAAAATTATTTCAGTCAATTATATTGACTTGACGGGAAAAATATACTATAATAAAAGCTGTACATTCTCTTCCCGCGGGAAACACTAAACACAAAGGAAATGATATATATGAAAGCACTTTCGGGAAAGCTCATGCCTGTTGCGGCGCTCATAGCGGCGATCGCGTGCGGCGTGGTGCGCTTTTTCCAGATGATGAGCCTTACGGAGCTCGACACCGGTTTTTTCATTCGCGGCTCTGAGGTCGGCGGAGCAGTGATATACATCATGCTCGCGGTGTTCGCCGTGGTGCTGTGCGCGCTTGCGTTCATCGGCAATAAGCGCGGAGCCGACGCGTTCACGCTCTCCTCCGATGGCATGGGAAGCAACGCCACGCGCGTGCTCGGCATAGCGGAGATATTCGGGGCGTTCCTTATCGGGCTTCACGTGACGGACATCGACGCGGCTCCCATGACCATGATATTCTCGGGGGCGGCGGCGCTCGCGCTGTTCGTGTCGGGCGGTATGCTGATGGCGCGTGTGATACCGCCGCGCATGACCGGGCATCTGAAACTCGCCGCCGCGGTGTATATGTTCATTCACACAGCAGGTTACTTCAACTCCGACCTTGTCGTGCTCCACCACGCGGAGCACCTTATCGTGCTTATCGCGGACGTCTGCGCCGTCGTGTTCCTGCTTGGTTACGCGAGATTCTGCGCGCGGCTCGAAACAACGCGCTCACGGCTCGGCGAGGTGATATTCGCGATAATAACGTTCCTCCCGTCGGCCACTCACCTTATCTCCGAGCTTCTCGCGAAAGCGTTCGGCGGCAAGGCTGTTTCCGAGTTCGCATCGCTCGACTATGACGCGTGCGCGGCGGCAGTGATAAGCGGAGCCTTCCTCGCGGTGCTGTTCTTCACCGAAAAGAATAAGGAGATAGTGCCGATCGCCGACGAATGATGTATATTTTCGGCATAAAGCGGGATAATAATCCCGAAAGGTGCTGATGAATATGCAGATCGACGATACGCCGCAGATCCCCCTCGGGCTCGGTTACGCGCTGGCGGAGAACACCGGCGCTCTCAAATACTTCTCCGAGCTCTCGTCGGAAAAACAGCGGCAGATAATCGACCGTACAAATGAAATGAGCTCCCGTGCGGAGATACGTGCCTTCGTGCGCAATATGACAGGGCTCTCAAACGTAATATAGATTTTGGGGCGCCGCCCCAAACCCCGCTGGGGCTCTGCCCCCGTCCCCGTTGGGGCGCTGCCCCAAACCCCGCAGGGGGCTCCTTGCGCACTTGCCTTTTATCGCGGCGTCCATGCCGCGTTTTGGGCAAGTGCTT
>JAGBLA010000219.1 GCA_017635675.1 Ruminiclostridium sp. | reverse complement strand
GATTTTACTCCATCATAGGTAGCATCGAACACATCGGGCGGTGGAACGCAGAAAACATCTCTGTTTTCATTGACCGCGTAAGAAGCTGTAATGAGTGTTCCGCTCATGACACTTGCCTGGAATATCGCTGTTCCTCTGGAAAGACCTGCCATTATGCGGTTTCTCGGATTGAAGTAATCCTTTGACGGTTCTTCACGCGGTAGCAGCTCGGAAATGACAGCTCCGCCGTACATAATCATCTGTTCACGCAGCTCGAATGTCCCTTTCGGGTACTCATAATCAATACCGCACCCGAGTACCCCGACGGTTTTCAGACCGTTGCGCACACACGTCCTGTGAACACACTGGTCTGTTCCTATCGCCATGCCGCTTACGAGAGTGACGCCGACTCTGCCGGTCTCGTATGTTACCTTTGCACAGTTTTTCAGAGTTACATCGGTTGCCTTACGGGCTCCTATGAATGTAAGAGTCAGCTCATCGAGACAGGAAAGATCTCCGCGGTAATAAAACACCACCGGCGGATCGTATATTTCCGCAAGAAGTTTCGGATAATCCCGGCTTCCGAGTGAGCAGATCTTTATGCCTCGCTTGCCGCAGTATTCGATAAGTCTCTCGACCTTATCCATAGTCGCATAGCTTATCTGTTCCTTTTCCGCAGCTGTGAGCACGGAGGTATCACCCTCGCTTACAGCTTCGTATGCTGCTTTTGAAGAACCGTATTTTCTTATGACTTCATGTATTTTGGGATTTGCCCGTCCGAAGATAAGCGTAAGCCATATATTGTACTTATCCATGTTTTCTTTTTTCATTGTTTCACTCTCCTGTCATGCGATACCTGCATATAATTATATAATATCATATTTCTGCGAATAATTCAATACAGTGTCGAAATTTTCGTATAGTGTTCAAGCATATTTTCATATATTATATTATTCGGTGAAATGTTCATTATGAACAGCATCTCAGAAAGCAGTCCGGAGGTATTTTATGGAAGAACTGATAAGAACGGCACTAAGGAGTCTTTTCGTATTTGCGCTGCATCTTGACGGAGTAAGCTATCCCCGTCAGCTGACCAAAAGGGAGGAAGAGGAACTCACTGCCAAAGCTGCCCGCGGTGACAGGAACGCGAGGAACAAGCTGATAGAGCATAATCTGCGGCTTGTTGCCTATATAGTGAGTAAGCATTACAGTGAGTCAAGGGATACGGAGGATCTTATTTCTATAGGAACGATAGGACTTATCCGTGCTGCGGAGACATTTGATCCTTCAAAGGAGATAAGCTTTTCTACATACGCGAGCACCTGTATCAGAAATCAAATAAAGATGTACTTCCGGAAAAACAAACACCGGAGCGCGGAATTATACCTCAATGATCCCATAGACTCCGACAAAAACGGTAATGAAATAACGCTTGCCGATATTTTCAGTGATGATGTATGTGTGGATGACGAGGTAGATCTGAAAATAGACAAGGAGAAGCTGTATCGCTTTGTGAACAGCGTACTTGATGAGCGCGAGAAAAGCATAATTGTTATGAGATACGGACTTACGGTTAAAGGTAAAGCTGCAAAACCGCTGACACAGCGTGAGACGGCAAAGAAACTCGGTATATCTCGTTCTTATGTTTCACGTATAGAGAAAAGAGCTATTGATAAGCTTCGTGAGGAGTTTGACAAGAAAGAGATCCTATAGTAATATTTTTCACTAAAATGGTCTAAAAGTATTGATATTTTGTAGAGAATGAGTTATAATATACTATATATTGATAAAATGACCCGGTGGAGGACGTTGATAGAAAATGAACGATTTCAGGCTTTTGATATCATCTATGGTAACATCGTCGTTTAAGAACGATGATGTCCTGAGATGCATTTCCGGCACCTTCTCTGAAACCAGGGATAAAGCAGTGAATGCATACTCGCGGTTGTGCGAAATACTTCTTGAAAACGGAAAAACACTGTCAGATTATATATCCGCACTTACAGTGAAAGATACCACGGGTCTGTTCAACGAATATCTGCGAACACATTCTGAGCTTCTCAGATATAATATCAGACATGATTTTTCCATACTTTCGGAGATATCACATATAACACCATACGAGCTTATCGGTGAACTCCGGGCAAGATTTGACATATCGGAGAATTTTGCGTTCCCCATGTATGAGAACGGCAATGCTGATATTGATTTTGAACAGGCTGAAAAGTACATAGAGACATACGGCAATTCATTCTATGCCAATAATACCGCTTTCATCTATAAAAACGGGGAACTTGAAAAAGTCGAGCATTTCGACAAGATAAAGCTTTCCGAGCTGAAAAGCTATGAAACTCAGAGAAAAGCTGTTATAGACAACACAATGCGGTTCATAAACGGTCAGAGATATAATAATGTGCTGCTTTACGGTGACCGCGGAACAGGCAAATCCTGCACTGTCAAGGCAATAGTCAACGAATATCCCGAGCTTCGTATCGTTCTTGTTCCACGCTCTTCGGTAATGAGCCTGTATGACATCTACGACAGGCTCAGAGGTCTTCCGCTGAAATTCATTCTGTTTCTCGACGATATGAGCTTTGAGGACGGAGCGCCGGAATACGGTTTTTTAAAGCAGGCTCTTGAGGGCTCGGTAAATGTGATGCCGGATAACTGCGCCATATACGCCACCACTAATCGCCGCCATATCATAAAGGAAACATCATCCGAACATGATGACGAGCATTACGCGTCGGACGCACGCGACGAGAAGGCTTCGCTTTCCGACAGATTCGGTCTGTATCTTACATTTATATCGCCGGATAAAGCCACATATCTCGACATAGTAGGAAAGATCGCCGCCGACAGGGGAATAAATACAGAAAACGGCGAATTAATGCTGCTTGCGGAGCGTTTTGCTGTCAGAAAGGGCAATCGCTCACCGCGAACGGCACGGCAGTTCATAGATTCTGTCGATCCGTCAAAATGACAGCTATAAAAAGGATAAGGATCATGAGAATTAAATGTCTTGCAGTGCTTTTGCTTGCAGTCGCGCTTGTATTATGTGCCTGTGACAGTCTTGATAATAAAAGCACAGATACAAGCATTTCCGCAACAGAAAAAGTAAGGGTGACAGGCGAGCTCCTTATATCGGACGACGATGATGATGATATTTCCGGATATCCGGTTACGATAAACGAAACGCTTGTAAAAAGCTCTCCCGCCAAGGTTATATGCCTGTCAAGCAGCCTTACCGAGATGATATATGAGCTCGGTTTCGGAGACAGGCTTATCGGGCGAGGAAGCTACTGCGAATATCCCGAGGAAGTGCTTTCGCTGAAGGATTACGGCAAGCCATCGTCCCCCGAGCTGAATGATGTCAGAAACGCGTCGCCCGACCTGCTCATAACAGCTACATCTATACCGAGCAAGGACACATCTGCTTTGTCCGAACTCGGGATACAGGTGCTTTATATCCCGTCGCCGCGTTCCGTGGAGGAATACGGCAATATTTACCGTGCGCTCGGAATGGTTTTTGAAGGTCAGTTTGCCGGTGAGGAGACAGGCAATAAGACGTTCTCCGCTATCAGGTCGGAGCTTACCGGAAGCGGTATCGATCTCGGACGTTTCATTTATGTGACCGAGGGCGGAGCTGTCGCAGGCGGAGATACATTTGAGAGTTCGGTCCTTTCTCTTTTCGGAGAGAATATCGCCGTTTCCGCGAGCGGATATACTTTCGACAAGTCCCTGCTGGCAGATGACCAGCCGGATACGATAGTATTCAACAGCGATGTACCGGTGAGTGAGCTTAAAAGTGATACCGCCTTGAGTTTTCTTGACGCGGTCGTTTCAGGTAAGATGATAAGTGTAAGCAATTCATACTTTGAAAGCCCCTCCGGCAGGATAACAGGGCTTTTAGCTGAGCTGGCAGGGGAGAAGGAGGATGAAAATGAGGCTTAATTCCATAAAGCTACCTCATTTCAATAATGCTGCCGAATCAGCCTCAGTGGATATAAAGCTGCCCGAAAAGGTCGTAATAGCTATGTCGCAGCACGGCGGCGTACCTTGTACTCCTCTTGTGAAACCCGGAGATGAAGTGAGAACAGGTCAGCTTATAGGCGATTCGGACGCTATGCTTTCTGTGCCGATACATTCGAGTGTGACAGGCAAAGTGACCGGTGTGACAAAGGTGCTGAACGTATTCGGTAAGGTGCATGAAGCACTTGTGATAGAGACTGTGCCTAATCAGGAAATGACCGAGGGGCTTAAACCGCCTGTAATAAACAGCAGGAAGGATTTTATCGCGGCAGTTAAGGCGAGCGGTTCTGTGGGGCTCGGCGGAGCAGGCTTTCCGACTCATATAAAGTTTTCATACGACACGAAATCGGTGAAGATAGATACGCTCGTCATAAACGGCGCAGAGTGCGAACCGTACATAACATCTGATTACCGGACATTCATCGAAGAAGGTGAAAAAGTCATTGACGGTATCAGAAAAGTGATGAACTACCTTGATATAGAAAATGCGGTCATCGGTATAGAAAAGGATAAACCCGAGGCGATCCGTAAAATGACCGAGCTTACCGCGGACAACGACAAGATCTCGGTCGTCTCTCTCAGATCCGCATATCCGCAGGGAGCCGAAAAGGTACTGATATACAGCACCACCGGAAGAGTTGTAAAAGAGGGAGCACTGCCTTCATCGGTAGGGTGTGTAGTCCTCAACTGCTCCACGGCGGCGGTGATCTCGAATTATCTTAATACCGGTATCCCGCTTATACGCCGACGGGTCACTATTGACGGAAACATAGTGAACAAGCCGAAAAATCTTATAGTTCCCATAGGTACGAGAGCGTGTGACATCATCAAAGCTGCCGATGTACGCATACCGCCTGACCGAGCGCTTTTCGGAGGACCTATGATGGGCGTTTCTTTCTATGACGAAGAAATGCCGGTCACAAAGACTACGAACGCTGTACTTCTGTTCGGAGATACAAAACGTGCGAGACATACTGCCTGCATACGCTGTGGACGGTGTGTGAGAGCCTGTTCCATGGGGCTTATGCCCACCGAGCTCGAACACGCGTTTGACATGAAGGACGCCAAGCGCCTGTATGATCTGCACGTGAACCTTTGTATGAACTGCGGAGCGTGCTCATACGTGTGTCCTGCCAAAAGGAACCTTTCCGAGAAAAATCAGCTTGCAAAGATGTTCCTAAGAGACAATGACCCGACTAAAGACAAATTCTACTTTGAGAGGTAAATACCGATGTCCCGGCTGCTTATTGAGCCGTCGCCGCATATAAAATCACCGCTGACGACGCAGAGAATAATGCTTGACGTGCTTATAGCCCTGTTTCCCGCTGTTATAGCAGGAACTGTTATCTTCGGGCTGCGAGCGCTTGTTCTTGTTGTACTCTGTGCTGCATTTTGTGTTATCTCCGAGCTGGTATTCAACATCATTACAAAACGTGAACAGACTATTCATGACCTTTCCGCAGTAGTAACGGGGGTTCTGCTCGGTCTTAATCTTCCGCCGTCGCTTCCGATATACATGGCGGCTATCGGAAGCTTTGCGGCTATCGTGGTCGTAAAGCAGTTCTTCGGAGGTATAGGTGAAAACTTTGCCAATCCTGCCATAACCGCACGAATAATTCTCATGCTTTCATTCGGAAAGTATATGACAGCATGGAGTGCGCCTGTCATTTCGCTTACGGGTGCTCCCGACGCGGTATCATCGGCTACTCCGCTGGCAAGTCCGGATACTATGCCAACATACTTTGAGTTATTCCTCGGAGTTCACGCGGGCTGTATAGGTGAGACCTGTGCCGCGGCGCTGCTGCTTGGCGGGATTTACCTTATTATACGCGGAGTGATAGACCCTGTAACGCCTGTCGCGTTCATTGGCACTGTTGCTTTATGCTCTTTGATAAGCGGACACGACGTGCTTATGCAGATATTGTCCGGCGGACTTATGATAGGCGCCTTTTTCATGGCGACCGATTATGCAACTACGCCGATAACCCGTACGGGAAAGCTGATATTCGCTGTCGGCTGCGGACTTATAACCTCCGTTATACGTTTTTACGGCATCTATCCCGAGGGAGTTTCTTTCTCGATACTTATAATGAACATACTTGTGCCTCTGATAGACAGATATGTGCGCCCGAAGCCATTCGGGACAAAAAAGGAGGCTGAATAATGGATATAAAGCCTGCTGTTACACTTGCGTCAGTTACCACAGTAGTGTCCGCTGCTCTTATAATCGCTCATAACCTGACCTACGTGGATACTACGAACTTGCTGACAGAAAAGCTTGCGAAGAAATGCGTTTCATTGATGGGAGAAGGCAGCTACTCAATTGTATCGGACTGGCAGGAGGCAGGTTATGCTATCCCCCGTCCCGACAGCGTATCAAAGCTTATTGTCGGGAACAACGGAAAGCTGGCATTTGACATTGTGGCAAACGGATATAACAAAGGCGGGCTCGATCTTCTCATCTCAATGAATACCGACGGCAGTGTGGAAGGTATAGAGGTCGTGTCTATCACTGAAACCCCGGGACTTGGGACGAATGTGAACGACCCGGCATTTCTTTCGGAGTTTTCCGGGATATCCGACAAGGCTGTCATCGTCAAGAAAACTCCGGTTTCCGCCAATGAGGTTGAGACTGTTACCGGAGCGACTTATTCATCTAAGGGCGTAGCGTCGGCAGTCAACACAGCGATAAGTGTTTACGCGTCAATGGGGGTGAAGAAATGAGCTATATGAAGGAATTTACAAAGGGGCTCATAAAAGAGAACCCCAATCTTGTCATGCTCCTCGGTATGTGTCCGACGCTCGCGGTCACCACTATGGCGGTAAACGGGCTTGGAATGGGGCTTGCCACCACATTTGTGCTTGTCTGCTCGAATTTTGTGATATCTCTACTGAAAAAGGTCATTCCCGATACCGTGAGACTTCCTTGTTTCATAGTTATCATCGCGGGTTTTGTTACATTTGTAAGCATTATGCTCAATTCTTTTCTTCCCGACCTTGCGGAGTCTCTCGGAGTGTTCCTGAGCCTTATCACAGTAAACTGCATCATTCTCGGCAGAGCGGAAATGTTCGCCTGCAAAAACAAAGTTCTGCCTTCAGTATTGGACGGACTCGGAATGGGACTCGGATTTACCATGTCACTTATAGTTGTAGGTGCTGTCCGTGAGCTTCTCGGGACAGGCAGGATATTCGGATTTCAGTTGATATCGGGCATGGTGGAGCCGATGACGATATTCATACTGCCTGCGGGGGGATTTTTCACACTCGGCTGTGTAATTGCAATACTTGGCGTTATAACGCGTAAAAAGCCCCGCAAGATAAGCTGTGACAACTGCCCCTCACGTGACGTCTGCGAAAAGACAGAGAGTAAGGAGAGTGCATAATGGAGCTTGTCAAAAACCTTATGATAATCCTTTTTACGGGAATACTCACGGAAAACTTTGTACTGAACAAATTTCTGGGCATCTGTCCTTTTCTCGGCGTATCAAAGACCACGAACGGCGCTGTGGGAATGGGACTTGCCGTTACCGCGGTAATGGTCGGTGCGAGCGCGGTTACTTACCCTATCTATCACTATGTTCTCGTACCTCTCGGGATAGAATATCTAAACACTATTTGTTTCATACTTATAATAGCGGCGTTCGTCCAGACTATCGAAATGATACTCAAAAAGCATATCCCGTCCCTGTACAACTCACTCGGCGTATATCTTCCTCTTATCACGACGAACTGTGCTGTGCTCGGTGTAACTATACTCAATATCGACAATGATTACAGCTTTATCGAGTCGCTGGTGAACGCGCTTGCCGGAGGTATCGGTTTCCTGGCGGTAATGATAATATTCTCCGGGGTGAGGGAACGCATAAGCCGCTGCAATATACCGAAGGCTCTTGAAGGAACACCCGTCACGCTTATCGCAGCATCTATCACGTCACTGTCATTTGTCGGATTCAGCGGTATAGTTGACGGCATATTCGGAGGATAAACATGGAACAGTATGTTTTGCCGATTCTGTTTTTTCTGTTGGTAGGAGCTGTTGTTGGACTGCTGCTTACAGCCGCGTCAAAGGTGTTTCATGTTGAGACCGACGAAAAGCTCGCAAAGCTCTCGGAAGCTTTACCTGGAGCAAACTGCGGCGGCTGCGGCTATTCGGGATGTCCGGGCTACGCAAAAGCGCTTGCGGCAGGCGAAGCTCCGCCTGACCTGTGTAAACCGGGCGGCTCGGAAACAGCGGAAAAGATAGGCGAGATATTAGGAATCGAAGTCGGGAAAGTCGAGAAGGTAACTGCATTTGTGCGCTGCAACGGCAATTGTGACGCAACCGAGGATAAATTTGTTTACATAGGTTCAGGAAGCTGCGCTGCTATCGAGCGGTTTTACAACGGAAAAGGTAAGTGCCGTGCAGGCTGTCATGGAATGGGTGACTGCACGCGGGTATGCGAAAACCATTGTATATCCGTCAAGAACGGAGTCGCGGTTGTTGACCCTACGAACTGCACAGGCTGCGGCAAATGCGTAAAGGCTTGTCCGAACAAGCTTATCATATTGATAAACGAGAGTCAGCGTTATATGGTGCGCTGCAGCTCTGTGGACACGGGGAAGGATACACGCAAGATATGCAGGAACGGCTGCATATCATGCGGTATATGTGTAAAGAAATGCCCTCAGAAAGCCATAACGATAGACGAGAACCACGCGTATATAAATACTGCGGTCTGTACCGGCTGCGGTATTTGTCAGACCGCGTGTCCTGTGGGGTGCATAGCAATGCTTCCGCTTGAGCAGAAAGCTGTTTGCAGCGATAATGTATAAATAGAACGGAGATACAAAAAGTGGACAGATTATCAGATTTTCTGAAACAAAAAGCAGACAATATCATAGCGGTGATAACCGCAAGATATGAACGTGACGCGCAGACTGAAGATCCAAATGCATTCCGGTCTCTTCAGGAGCATCTTATCCGAAAGAATGTGGGAAGAGCAGCAGTGTTTGCTGCTGTGACACTTATCATGGGCATTCTTGAGCTTGTATTCGGCGTAAGTTCTGCGTTATGCAATGTCGGCTCGGTGATGATGATACTTTCGTCACTGCTGTTCTGCTGGCTTTGCGCCAAAACTGTGACGGCAAGACATCACGATCATGCTCTCATGAGATTGTTCACGCTTCTTTACTGGCTGTTCTTTACACTGTGCGTAATTCTTATCTCCGTTTCCGAACAGCAGAATGGAGCATTTCCTTACACATTCCTTATTTATATAGCTGCTGTTTTCTCTGTTCCTGTTGTTTCGCTTTATGAAAGCTTTGTGTTTGCGGGTGTTCTGCTTATATATCCTGTGTATTACGGCATATCGGAGAGCAAGGATATGATGTTCTTTGTATCTGCCGCGGCTGTTACGGTTTCATATATATGGATAGCCGCTGTTGTGCGCTGCTGCTACGCCAACATACGCATAGGCGAGTACAGGCTTGAACAGACCGAGGAACGCTGCACACAGATCTCGCGTAAGGATACTATGACCGGTCTCCTTAATAAGACGGGACTTTCCGCAAAATTCTCCGATCTTTCAGAAGCAGGCGGTATCAGAACTATATCTGTTGTACTGATAGATATAGATAATTTCAGAGCATATAACCATTTATACGGCTACGACGCGAGTGACAGTTGTCTTTACAGGGTCTGCAACTGCATAAAGATTATTGCCAAGCCCTATACCGAACTTATCTCAAGATTTGGCGGAGACGATTTTGTTCTTATACTGGAAAACACAACCGGCGTTCAAGCTGTCAAGCTTGCCGAGCAGCTCCGTCAGAGCGTGGAAACTATGGCTCAGCCCTTCGGTAACGGGATAGTTACAGTTTCGATAGGCGTTTCCGGTGATGCTCCTCTTAAAAGCAAGGAAACATACTCCGAGCTGCTCAATGAGGCGGATGATCAGCTCATAATCGCAAAAAACAGCGGCAAGAATTGCATAGGTTTCAAGGGGAGACCGTTTATCCACGAAGACAGAAAGGCTGCCGGCGGTTCTGTCTGATACATCATAGTCATAGTATGGTGAAATCAGGTAGAAATTCTCGTTTTTTTTGTTAAAATACCGATTGCAATTTTCGGCTTTTTTCGGTATAATAAGTGTATGGTTTCATTTTGACTGATGTCAATTTGATAGATGTTCAGGACAAACTTAAAGGAAAGTGAGAAATCTGTATGTACAATGACCTTATCGACTCAATCGGATTCATCGGAAAGACTGACAGTGAGTTAGCCGCGGCTATGTCGGACGAGCTCAGGCGTCAGAAACGCAACTTAGAGCTCATAGCAAGTGAGAACATAGTTTCTCCCGCTGTAATGGCTGCAATGGGCAGTGTTCTCACGAACAAGTACGCTGAAGGTTATCCGGGCAAGCGTTACTATGGCGGCTGCGAATACGTTGACGTTGTTGAAACGATAGCTATCGAGCGTGCAAAGAAACTCTTCGGAGCAAACTTTGCCAATGTACAGCCCCATTCCGGCGCACAGGCAAACACTGCCGTATATTTCGCTCTGCTCCAGCCGGGCGATACGGTAATGGGCATGAGCCTTGCTCACGGCGGACACCTTACTCACGGTTCACCTGTGAACATTTCCGGTAAGTACTTCAATTTTGTACCCTACGGACTTAACGACAATACCGGTATGCTCGATTATGACGAGGTAGAAAAGCTCGCGAAGGAAAATAAGCCGAAGCTTATCGTCGCGGGGGCAAGTGCATACCCGAGAAAGATAGATTTTGAAAGACTTTCGGCTATCGCAAAGAGCGTCGGCGCATACTTCATGGTCGATATGGCACATATTGCGGGTCTTGTTGCTGCCGGTGAGCATCAGTCTCCTGTTCCTTACGCTGATATAGTTACCACCACCACTCATAAAACACTTCGCGGTCCGAGAGGCGGTATGATACTCACGAACGACGAGGAGCTTGCAAAGAAGATAAACAAGGCGATATTCCCCGGAACACAAGGCGGTCCGCTCATGCACGTTATAGCTGCAAAGGCTGTTTGTTTCGGTGAGGCGCTAAAGCCAGAATTCAAAGAATACGGCAGACAGATAGTAAAGAACGCGTCAGTGCTTGCAAACTCACTTCTTGAAAAAGGATTTGATCTTGTTTCCGGCGGTACCGACAACCATCTCATGCTCGTTGACCTGAGACCTTTCAATATTACAGGCAAGGAGCTTGAAACAAAGCTTGACGAGGTATATATCACAGTAAACAAGAACGCTATCCCCAACGATCCTCAGAAACCCGCATACACAAGCGGCGTGCGTATCGGTACTCCCGCAGTTACTACACGCGGACTCAAGGAAGATGATATGAAGGAGATCGCTGAATGCATCTACCTTACAGCAAAGGACTTTGACAATTCCAAGGACAAGATCAGAGAAATGGTGACCGAGATCTGCCGCAGATATCCTTTGTATGAGTAATCAAATGTTGAGGGGAGTAATATTATGACTACAAAAGCAAG
>JAGBLA010000218.1 GCA_017635675.1 Ruminiclostridium sp. | reverse complement strand
CGCGTTTTGCGACGAGGGATAGAGGCAGCGGAAGACCACTGCCTCCTGTCCGCCACGGCTTTGAACCTGAAAAGATGGATAAAGTGTATGAATTGATGCCGTCAGGCATCTTTTTTATTGCGGATATTCGTGGGTAAGGGGCACTTTGTCAACAGCTCCAATTTGGCACCGTCTCAACTGACCGACCCTGTGCCAAATTTGAACCGGGGATAGCTATTCTTCCCCTTCTGCGGTATGGTGTGGTGCTACCAAAGGAGGCTGATATCACATGGCAAAACGCAGGGCAAGCGGCGAGGGCAATATCCGCAAGCGCAGCGACGGGCGCTGGGAAGGGCGCTACACGGCGGGTCATGATCCCAAGACCGGCAAGCCGATCAGCAAAAATGTCCTCGGCAAGACGCAGACCGAGGTCAAGGAAAAGCTGAAGCGCGCCATCGCCGACGCCGAAAAGCTGGACTTCTCCAAAACGGGACAGTACACGGTCGGGCAGTGGATGGACGTCTGGTTTGAAAACTACGCCAAGGTCAAGGTGCGCCCGTCCTCCCACCAGACCTATCAGGGCTACATCGCGCACCACATCAAGCCCCGCATCGGCGGCATCCCGCTCGAAAAGCTCACGACGCTCGACCTGCAAAAGCTCTACCGCGACCTGCTGGAGGACGGGCGCGTCGTGCGAAAGGAGTCCGAAAATCAGCCGAAAGGGCTCAGCCCCAAGACGGTGCGAAACATCAACCAGATCATCTCCTCCGCGATGGATCAAGCGGTCGCGCAGAAGCTGATCCTGACGAACCCCACCGACGGCTGCGCGCTTCCAAAGGTCGAACACAAGGAGATGAAAACGCTCTCCGCCGACCAGCTCGCCGCGTTCCTCCACGAAGCGAAGAACAGCGGCGTTTACGAGATGTACTACTTCGAGCTGGCAACCGGCCTGCGCCGCGGCGAGCTGCTGGGGCTCAAATGGGAGGACGTGGATTGGGAGCGCCGCACGGTGCGCATCTGCCGACAGGTGGCGCGCATCAACGGCGAGATCGTAGAGGCGCCACTCAAAACGAAAAATTCCTACCGCACGATTTCCCTGGGCGACGGTGCCATCGAGGTGCTCAAAGAACAGGAGAAGAAAACCAGCGACGCCTACGTCTTCCCCTCGCCGAACGGCGGCCCGATCTCCCCGGACAGCGTGCAGAATATGCTCAACCGCGTCCTCAAGCGAGCGGGACTGCCGAAGATCCGCGTGCATGACCTCCGGCACACGTTCGCTACGCTCGCTCTCCAGAACGGCGTGGACATCAAGACGGTGAGCGGGATGCTCGGCCACTACAGCGCGGGATTCACGCTCGACACCTACACCCACGTCACGACGCCCGCGCAGATCGAGGCGGCGAACACGATGGGCAGCGTGCTGGCGGTAAATGTGTAATCCAGCGGGCAAAAAATCCGCGCTGTAATCAGCAGAGCAGAAAAGAGGCAAAAACCCAACCTCACAAGTCAAAACGGGCAAAATCGCCGGGGCGGGAACGCCTCGGCGTCCTCTTTTGTCCGCCCGCTGATTTCGTGGTTTGGGTCAGATACTGGGTCTGGCGAACAGGGGCAATTTTCGGAACGCCTATTCACGCCTAAAAAGTTATAAAAGTAACGGTTTTCTTACGAAAACCGTTACTTTCTGGTTGCGGAGGGAGGACTTGAACCTCCGACCTCCGGGTTATGAGATACTCGCAAGGTGTCTCCTGCGTCTCACCAGTCTCACGCGGTTCGGATTGTGCCGCCGTTTGAAAAGAGGTTGCAATTTTGCAGGCTCAATTCTTCGAGACCGTTACAAAATTAACAAGCGCATACGCATCAAATACGCATCGTTTCTGCAAAAAATAACCCGAAGAAACCTGCGGGCGCAAATGCCCGGAGGTCAGTCAACGATTGGATTATCCGGCAGCTGCCATGTGTTCCCCGGTGTGCTCGCTCATAACCTCGACCTTTCCCGCACGACAGCATGAGGCGAAGCGTCTAAAGCCCTGATCGGCTCAGCTCGTCCAGCATGGCGCGGCGTCTCGGATAGGCGGCGCGCCACTCTGAAGCGATCTGACTTGCCAGTGATTTGCCGTCCGGATAGTGGCACAGTTTTTTGAGATAGCGGATCATGCCCGCGTATTGATTTCGATTGGACGCCGATGCCATGCCGTTTCGCGTAAACGAGGCATATGCGTCGCGCAGCTGTTCGGGAAACTCCTTTTTCAACAGTTTCTCATAGCTGTCCAGCGTCATGATAGAGCCGGAACGCAGAATATCTTGCAACAACCGCTCGGTCAAGCCCTCGGAGGCCAGCAGCGAGTAGCGTATGAAACGGCAGGTTTGCGCCGCAAGAAGTTTTTCGCGCTGTCCCTCCCACTCTTTTTCATCGCAGACAGCTTTCAGCTTTTTCGTATAATCCAAATTATTCTGGCTGCAATGAAACAGCTGGTAGAGCAGCTCCTGCTTATATTCGTCTTTTCGGTTGAGCCGCTCATACAGTTCGATCAAACGGGCGCTGTATTCCGCGACCAAGCCGGCGTACTCACAGTCAAGCTCTTTGCCCTCGCACAGCAATTTGATGGCGCTTTCGATATCGTTGTGAGAAAGCGCGTGATCGACAGCAAACTTGCGCACACCGGAAATGGAATAGAACTTCCGAATCTGTTTCTGCAATTCGGCTTCGGAATATGATAACTTCTCCATCAGCCGCAGAGATTCCACCGCATTGTGCTCGAATCGGTAGTATTCGCGGTAGTTCTCACGTGAAGGGATAGAACCTCCGGGCTGAAAATGCTCGAGTTTTTTGCGCAGAAAGTCCGGCTCCTGAAACTCAGTCTCATAAAACTCGGATATAGCATCCTCAAGATAGTCGGGCATATCGGCGCCGTCGATCTGCCGCGAAAACCAGTCAAAAAGCTGCTGCCTTTCGGCAGAGGAACCGGCTGTAAGGATCAGCGACCAGCATCTGTATCCGACGGAAGCAATATAACTCAGATCACCGTCGTCGTCGATAGCCTGCCGTCCGACGCGAAGCAGTGTGTCGCACACCATCTGAAACGCCGACATTGGACTGCCGCGCTCCACGAGCGCACCTGTGTTTTCGGTGAGAAAACCGGCGACCGCGATTCCGAAGTCGCTTGCATTTTCCCAGTTGATAAAACCGTGGCGGTCGGAGTATTCCCGGCAGATCTGCTCAAACTCAAGGCGCAGCTGCTTTAGTCCGGAATCGTCCACGGGTTGCTTTGCGTAGCGCAGCGTGATCTGTCGTTTTATCCGCTCATCGCTCCGGCAGAGCTTGATCAGTAAGTCTCGCAGCTCCGCCTCGGGGATGCGCGCGATTACCGCCTCGACGGGTTCGGGGACCGGCTTTGTATGTTTTGCTGTATGTACCGGAGATGAAGCATCTGTTTTTAAGTCTTCTATCGCGTACAGGACGGCGGCCATGTGCTTGCAGTCGTTCCCGTCCTCAGCATACGGGCAGTCGCAGTCCATGTACCCAACCGCGCCGTTTTCCATCTCGATCTCGACGCAATAATCCTCCGTGCCCCTGACCACGGCGGTATACCCCGCGGCGCTGCGCGTCAACTCGGACACGGCACCGTCTTGATAATAATCCCAGCCGCGTTCCAGAATGCGAGGGGCAAAGCGGTCTTCCCAAGGATAATTGGAGCAAGGATCGGACTTGCGCGGCATTGTGTTCACCTTCTTATCAGGGCTGCTTTGTTTGCGGGTATTGTTCCAATAGAAACTGTGCCTATATACCTATAAATTACCGCTCCGGATTGCGTTTCCGCGATTTAGACATCCCGCGTTTCTCGTGACCGGTTTTGCTCTCGCTGTATGTGGCGGGCGCCCTGTCATCCAAGCTCACCAATGGCATTTTGCATTTTTGCCATGCTTCATTTGCGGACAACTGCTCGGATATACGGTCGAGTGCCAAAGCGGCGGCAGCGAACTCGATCCTGTCCTGCTCACGCAAAACATACTGGCGCTGCATCGTATCATACGCTTTCCTCACCTCCGGCTTATGCGCCGCATCCGTGAAAAAAGTGAATTCCCGTGGCAGGACGCCGGGAATGCCATCATGGCGCTCCATCTCCTCGGTCATGCGAATATTCAGCAGCTTCTCCATCTGTGCGGCATCCTGCATCAACTGAACGATTTTGGGGTGCTCACGCATAACCGCCAGATCGTAAATGTGCTTCGCAGCCTCAAAAGCACGGTGTTCGATATCTGATTTGCGGACATAGGCCTCCGCGGCGAACAGCTTATCAATAAAAATACGCTCCAGCGTAATCGTTTGGACCTGAAACGGTGCAACGTCATATTCGGATTTCAGGATACGACGTTGATCTTCATCCGCGAGGTCATATATCAATGCCGATACTTCAAGGCTCTCTGTCGGCTCGCTGATGGTGAATGAGGTCGCCTCGATTTTCAGCTTGCCGAATCGCTGAAGCGCGTCGTCCGCGTCGTATGCCGTCACAGGGACGTAATTGTAAACAGAAATCACCTCGGAACGGTGAGTAACGCTCTGCGACGGGTCACGGGGAAGCGCCTCGTATCGTTTCGTAGCCCGCTCCAGCCTCTTGTTGTTTTGCGCGGTGCTGCATCCGCGCGTGTCCACGGAAAGATCGATATCCTCAGAAAAACGGCGCGTTGTCTTTAGCGCCTTATAGAGTGCCGTACCGCCCTTGAAATAGGCTTGCAGACCGTCGCGCTGCATATCCGCCAGTTCGCGGAGTATCAAGACAACGTAGTAGTCTTTTTCCAAAACGTCCGTGCGGTATCCCGTCTTTTCGTGGATCGCATTTATCAGGACGCGAAAGGCATTCTGATCCAAATGGAGCCTCAACTGAGCTCGCCTCCCTCCTGCGCTGTGTGCGCAAGCCGCAGAATGGTATTCTTGCTGTAATGACGATCGGCATAGTACAGCAGCCGCTCATAGCTTAGGTCACATTTTTTGATGTGGCGCGCAAGCACGGAATAGGGCTGCTCCGCATCCACCGGTGCTTTATCCAGACCGTCAAGCGCATCCAAAAGCTGCAAATAGCTTCTGTTCTCCGAATTGACAGGCAGCTTGGGCGGTCGAATGGTGACGCCAAGCTTTTCGTCCGTGCGCGTACCATCCGTTGCCGCATTGGTCGCTATGACGCGTTCGCGCGGCAATTGCGTTGTAAGACCGATATGGTAGAGAAACATGGCGCCGGTATCATATCCGAGGTCGGGGAGAATATATTTCTCGGCAATCAGCCGCTCTTTATCAACGCCAAGCTCTCCGAAGGGCGTTTTGACCGTGCGGTAGTAAATTCCCTTTTGGTAAAATCGCAAGTCCTCGATGACTTTTCCGTCCATGACCCGCTTAACAGCCACGCTGGTCGCGGCCGCGGCGGCTTTCTTATTCAGCCCGAAGGTTTTGGCAAGTCCTTCCGCTATCTTGCTTGTATAGATTGGTGCTCCCGGTTTCTCTGCGCTTATGATCCCGCAGATGTAATCTGTATAAGTCACTGTTCAGCCCTCCTTTCCGATATATTATATACAGAACGTTGACTATGTATACGGTGATATAATATCATCGGCAGTGGCGTTAGTCAAGTACTAACTTGAGACATAACCCCCTCTTGGCACCGTTGTCGCCGCTCTGTCGGCTCGATATGGAGCAGCCGGGAGTTTGCCTGCCAAGAGATCAAGCGCCGCTGTCGGCGCGCTGTGTACACGTGTGAGGAGCGAGGCGGGGCTGGTATCCTGTGGTGTGGATTTCTGACAATGCTGTCAGAGGTGCGTGACCTTTCGGCAAGATTGCCGGAAGGTTCGTATCGCGTTGTCGGTATGTGAAACGGCGCACAGGCGCTACAATAGGCGCCTATGGCAATCAGCAACAGGCGCTGCGCGAAAACAGGGTGTTACATTTGACACCCTTGTATCGGAAAATCAGAAGAAAGCGCAAAACAAGGTGTCAACTGTGACACCCTTGTTCGGCGAACGAACTGTCTGCGCTGCCGCTAGTCGACTATATAGTCGACTATGCTCTGCCGCCCGCGCCGGTTTTTCGTTCCGTAGTCGACTATATAGTCGACTACGCCGGGATAGCTGTCTGCGAAGCGCCGCTTTGTCCGATTGGATCGGATACTGTTCAGCTGCTGGTTTTCTTTTGAGAGCAGCCCCCGCAGGCGTCAGAATCAACGATACCGAACAGAACCGTTCCCGCCGCCTCCGGCGGCGTCTGCGCAAGCATCGCGGAAATGTACATTTCCGCGCGCAAGCATAGCGTTTGTGTGACAAACGTCGCTTGCAGGGGATACCCCTGACCCCGATACCGTCTGCGGGCGGAGAAAGAAATGAGAGCAGGCATAGATCGACAATGTGCATTTGCACGATTATGATGCTCCTATCTGATAAAGTGGGAAAAATTCTCTTCCTTCTCAATGTTTAATATCCGAGTAAGAGCTTTTTTAGCAAATCTCTTGTAAAACAATATCGCATATGCTATACTTATATAATAAGTGAAGTGTGGCATATGCTATATTGGGAGGCAGAATCATGTCATTTTCGGAATTTGTAATTTCTGTTCGCAGAAGGCTTAAATTAAGCCAAAAGCAATTAGCAACTGCAATCAATGTAAGCTACTCAACAATTAACCGTTGGGAAAACGATCATGTTGTACCAAGCAATTTGGCAGTAAAGAGTTTTTATGATTTTTGCGAAAACAATTTCATCGATATTCCTAATGGCCTGTTGTGACGCTACTTGCCAATTATCGTTAGAAGTTTTAGGAGGTAAGTAATTATGGCAAGAGCTGATTTGTTATGTGAATTAATAAAGTACGGCTTAGTAAATGATTCTGCAAGTTTTAAGAAAGCAGCAGAAGCATTATGCGCAGAAGAGCGAGCAAAACAGCACACTGTGCTTGCAACGAAAATTGATGAATTACTAAAAAACTCTCACAGACCAATCGCAAGAGAAAGTTCCAGTTCGCCTACGCTTGTTCGTGGTAGCATTAATGAGCAAAGTCTATTTTCCGAAAAAGTTCCACGAAAGAGGCTGGATCATCTAATTCTTCCGGATTATGTTCGGTCAGCTTGCCAAGATTTAATTAGCGAGCAAAATCGCTCGGATTTGTTACAATCATATGGGATAGAACCCCGAAACAAACTACTATTGATTGGACCGCCCGGAAATGGGAAAACCTCGTTGGCAGAAGCAATAGCCGAAGCGCTGATGGTTCCACTCCTTACTGTTAGATATGAGAGTATCATTGGTTCCTATCTCGGAGAAACAGCGTCAAGGCTATCGAAATTATTTGATCATGCAAAAACGAGAGAATGCGTTCTATTCTTTGATGAATTCGAGACGTTGGGAAAAGAACGCGGTGATGTTCACGAAACCGGTGAAATTAAGCGAGTAGTCAGTTCTTTACTAATGCAAATTGATGCTCTTCCAAGTTATGTTATTGCCATAGCCGCTACAAATCATGATACTTTGCTTGATAAAGCAGCGTGGAGAAGATTCCAGATTCGACTGGAAATACCAAAACCAAGCCGAAACAATTTAGAAGAGTATTATCGCTTCTTTGAAAAAGAAAGGAATTTTAAATTCGGGTTGCAGCCAAGTACGCTGGCGAAGAAAACATTAGGTATAAGTTATGCAGAAGCGGAGGAATTTGCCCTTTCAGT
>JAGBLA010000217.1 GCA_017635675.1 Ruminiclostridium sp. | reverse complement strand
CTTTTCTTCTTCTTTCTTTTCTTCTTCTTTCTTCTCTTCCTCGGGTTTAGGATCCTCTTTCTTCACTTCTTCCTTCTTCGGAGCTTCCTTTTTGTCCTCGGGGATATTGTTTTCCTTGGCTATTTCCTTTGCACGCTCCTTCATTGCAACCACGGTTTCATTAAGGAGCCTGTCAGCTTTTTCCTGCTTTGATTCAGGCTTATCCTCCTTCTTCTTCTCCTCAACGAGCTCCTTTGCCGCATCTGCTGCAGCTTTATCCGGATCCTTCTTTACTTCCTTTTCGTCCTTCTTCTCTTCCTCTGTCTTAGGCTCGTCCTTCTTCTCTTCGTCGGGCTTCTTTTCGCCGGACTTGTTTTCTTCCTTTTTCTCTTCCTTTTTTTCTCCGTTCCCGAAAACCTTATCCTTGATAGCTCCTACGTTATCATTCAAGCTCTTGCTGCTATCATACATTTCCGCTGCGGCGGAGATCTTTTCACCGAAACTTGCGGCTTTAGCGAGCTTACCGCCCTTGGCTTTTTCGGCAGGCTTATCGGACTCATCGTTGCCCTTCTCCTTTGCCTTGTCAGCCTTGTACTTTTCAACAAGAAGCCGTTTCAGAAGATCGGCTCTGCTCGCTCCGCCCTTTTTCTTGGCGGCCTTTGCAGGAGCTTCAGCAGTCTTTTCCTCGGCGTTTCCCTCTTTCTGGGCTTCTGCCGGGGCTTCATTATTCAATTCGGCAGGCGCTTCGACCTTTTCCTCACCCGCCGGTTCATCGGTGAAATTAGGCTTTGAAGGTTTCTTCTTTCCTTTCACGACCGGGATATCATCAAGCACATCTCCGCCCTTTTTGGCAGGAGAAGCTTCTTTATTTTGTGCGTCAGTACTTGCGGGATCTGCGGACTCCTCCGCGCCTTTAGCAGGTGAGTTCGTCTCCTCGGCTGCAGCTTCGAGAGCTTCCGGTTCGGAATCCACGTTACTTTCTTCCGCAGCTTCACTCACATCTAAGTCCTTATCAGCAGCTAAAGCTTCGTTTTCCATTAATATCCCTCCTTTTTAAAACTGAATTATTGCGGTATCTTCATTCATAAGCTCCGCAGCGGGTCTTTCGCCGTCAAGCACCGGCGCGATCATCTCCATAGCCTCCTCGGAGGTATTGACAGCGATATCGAGTACAGTCCCGATCATTTTCAGCAGCTTATCCCTGTCCATGTCTTCATCTATTTCCTGTGTGGTGTTGAAGTAGAAATATCCGTCCTGCACTGTAATGCCGAAATTGCCCACAGTAAGATACTCGTTCAGATAAGGCAGCAGTGAAAGCACATCATTGACGCTCTTCTCCCCGAGCCCCGATCTCAGAGTTACCATCACATTGATCTCGGTGCTGTCCTCATTGATGTGGTTCACCATGATATTGCAGTCTTCAACGCCGTTTTCACTGTCATATTCCATTACAAGTACATCATTCCCGTTGATGTCTTCTATCCCGATATCCTCCGCGCCTTCTGACAGCGACTCGACGAGTTCATTCAAAAGCTCGGTCTCCCAGGTCTTGCTCATTACTCTTCCTCCTCACTGCCGATATCTGCGATAAGTGCCTCAACATCTTCCCCGTTCAGATAACGGTAAATATAGTCTCCCGCGTTGACCGCGGCAGTCTCCATGATACCGACGTTCCTGCCGAGCAGTTTCGTCACCGTCCCTGCGTCAAGCTCCTCATCGAATACACTTCCGTTACTGTACATCACTGTGACGCTGCCCTCGGCATCGAGAATGCGCAGGCTTCCAAGACTGAGACGGTTATTTATCTCCGCGGCGAGCCTGTTGAGCCCCGCGGTCTTATCCGCTCCGATACCCGTGAAAAGTATCATCATCGTCTCAATAACGATCATACCGTCCCCTATCGGCGTGATCTCAAACCGATAGCCTATCTCTTCCTCGCTGTTGAACGGCGACTGTACCGTACAGAGAAGCACCGGTCCGTCCTCGGTCTCTTGTATCTCCGTGCCGGCGGTAATATCCCCAAGCACAGACTGCAGCAGAGTGAGATAATTCCTTATCGCGTCAGTTCCCATATCCATTTTTCCTCCGTTGTTTATTTTCCGAGATATCCGAAATCGCTGTCGTTAAGTGTCTTACCGTACTTCGAGAAATTGAGTTTCACAGCCTCGATAATGTGGCTGTTTCGTATTCCTCCGCCTTCCGAAGCCGCCATAAACGCGGCGTTTGTAAGTATCTCCTTTATATTGCTTCCCGAAAGCTCGAAATTCTCCGCGAAGAACTCAAAGTCAATGGGCTCGTCGATACGCGCCGCCGTCGGAAGTATCTTCTTCCACAGCGTAAGCCTGACATCAGCCGTTGGGAAAACAAAGTTTATCATGAATTTTATCCTTCGCTTGAACGCGTCGTCAATGTTGTTGACATAGTTCGTCGCGAGTATCGTTATGCCCTCATAGTCCTCAAGCTTCTGGAGCAGGAACGCCGTATCCGCGTTGGCATAGCGGTCGTTTGAGTCCTTTACCTCCGAACGCTTGGCGAACATGGAATCCGCTTCATCAAAGAACAGCATGGCGTTTATATTCTTTGCCTTGTCGAAAAGAGCCGAGATATTTTTCTGAGTTTCACCGATGTATTTGCTTGAGAGCTGCGACAGATCAATGCGGTAAAGGTCTATTCCGAGCTCGTTCGCCATTACCTGCACCGCCATGGTCTTGCCGGTACCCGGCGAGCCGTAGAACAGTGCGCACAGTCCGCGCCCGTAGGGTGATTTTTTGCGGAATCCCCAATCCTCGTTGACAACGCTTCTGTATTTCACCTGGTCGCAGATCATCTTCATCTTGCGCTTCTGGTCGTCCCCTATCACAAGGTCGTCCCATGTGAACACCGCGTTTATACGGGTGGCGTAGCTGCCGAGCTGGTTCACCGACTGCTGACGCACGCTTCGGTATATGATATCCCTTGTTATCTCCGTACCTTCGGAGGCTGCGATATCAAGCGCGACCTGCGCTGTCCTCAGTATGCCCGACGGTGTCAGGATATACTGGTTGGAGAAGATAGTGTTTCCTTCGCTGCCAGGCAGATATCTGTCCCAGAACAGCTTTCGCTCATTTGCCGTGAGCATGGGAAGCTCCACGCACACGAACCGTGTCTCCGTGCCGATGAAGGTATCGCTTTTCTCCGGGGTTATCCAGAAAAAGAAACTGAACACGGACGAGATGTATTCCGCCGCTCTCTGCACCTTGTCGGCAAGCGGCGAGCGCCTTGGACCGCCCTCACCGTCGGACTCGGTAAGCACCGCATCCATTGTGAAACAAGGTATTGCCCCGAGCAGCTTGACCTCCGTAAAAATGCTGTCGATATTTCCTCTGAGATTATCATACCCAAGGCAGATCAGCTTATACAGATCAATATCGAGCATCGTAAGCCCGACGCTGTTCACAGCCATATTAGCCGCGTACTTTCTGCCGACTCCGACAGGTCCGTGTATATTGAACGCGAAACTCTGATCGTCCTTGAACGCCTTTGAGAGGAACATATCGTTGATAAACGCGTGTTCCTTTGTTCTGACCGGCACATAGTCCGCCTTTTCAAATTCAGGATAGATCCTGCAGAACTCGCTTAGCGAGCGGTCGGGATCGTTTCTGCCGAGTATATATGATGTCACGCGCGGGGAAAGAGTGAGCCTCTGGGCGCTCTCACCCCTGTCACGGCGCTTCTGAGCTCTGTCACACAGGAACCTGCACAGCGGCGAGCTGCCGTCAAGCAGTCCCGCGTACCCTTTATCGTCTCCGAAAAGGTACCTGTACAGCTTTACCGCGAGCCACTTTGTGGGGTAATAATCACTTGAGTTGTTGTGCAGATAGGTATATACAGCCTCATACTTTCTGTCATACTCCACCGAAAGCGCAAGCAGCAGCGCAAATCTCTCGAACTCATTCAGTCTGAACTTAGCCGCAACTACCTCATAACGCGGTACAAAATCCTTCTTTGAGCTTATTCGGTTCCTTGAACGGATATGGAAATCCGCAGCCTCTATCTGCTCGGCAGCCTCCTCTGAAAGCCGCTCGATATGCTCCTCACGCCTTCCGGAAAGCAGCAGCTCCCCGAGGTCGGTCGACGAAACCGACAAGCCGAGGGCATAACCCGTCTCATCACGGCTCGGAAAGTCTTTTCCCCCGAAACCCTTTGCTCCGGTAACGAGCGTAAAGCAAAGATCCAGATACGAGAACAGGTCACTCAGCGCCTCCCTGTTGTCTGTATATGGTTCACGAACCTTCGCAAAATCGAAATATGAACTGTAAAGCCTGTTTACCTCCATAACTCCTCCGTTATCCGAAATACCTGAAACCGAGTATCGCCGTATCGTGAGAGCGCGCGGAGCTGTCTCCGAACGCGTCCAGGTCTTTCTCAAGCTCGTTTATGGTATCATTGAGCGCGTAAACGTTTCCCGATATGCGGTTCATCACATCGACAAGCCTGTCATATCCGTAAAGCGTACCGTTCTGACCGCTCATTTCCGTTACGCCGAATGATGTGAAAAGAACAGTGCTGCCCTGATAGAGCTGTATGGTGTTCTGCTCGAACGATACTCCGCGCATCTGACCGAGGCTGAACGGAAGATTAGCCTTGTCGGGTGTGAAGTTATCGCCAGGTTTCTTTATAAGTATAGGCGGCATACCCGCGTTGACATACTTCATGGTACCCATTTTCAGATCAACGCACGCTATCACTGCGCCCACAGTAAGTCCGCTGTCCTTTTTCTCTGCGCTGCAAAGCTCATTATTCGTCTCAGCGGCGATCTTATACGGGTCGAAACCTCTCTTGGCGTAGCCCTTTATGTACGATATCGAAAGGATCGAGAATATCATGGACGAAAAACTGTTCCCGAGTGATTCGCCTATGACAAGGAACAGGTGATTCGTATCGGTAAAGAAGTAATTGACAAAGCTGCACTTATTGTACATAGTACGGTTAAGGCTTATACAGAGGTCAAAATCCGAACGCTCGGGAAACGCGGGGTACTTGCTCTCACTCGAAACGATATCACGTATATGGCTCGCGACATCGAGGTCAAGTCTCAGACGCTCCTCTTCGGTGGTCTTGATCTCAAGATTTTTGGTGTAGTCGATGGTACGCTGTGCGAGCGAGTTGAAATCGTCCGCGATCTGTTCTATTTCATCTTTTGTATGTATCTCTGTTATAGGATCGTAGTTAAGGGTCCGCTCATCGGAAGCAAAGCTGTTGACATGAGAGGATATAACGCTTATCGGCTTTACAACGCTTATTTTAAGAAACAGGAATACAATTATGGCAAATACCAGGAAATTCAATGCTGCATCTATCAAAAGGAAATAATAGCTATTGAGTATTGTAAATATGATCGCATACAGATCCTGCTCGACACCGAGAACCGCGACGACCTTACCGTCGTTGTTTTTTATCGGCGCAAAAGAAACTAAGACCAGATTCCTCTGTCCTTTGAAGATGTCTTCGGCTGAATGTGCTTCACCGGTCTCATATACTTTTTTTATGGTACTGTATGCCTGACTTTCCCCGTAATGATAGCCAAGGCTGTATTTTTCTTCGCCCTCATTCGGAAGATTGAATACTATGGTCATATCGTTGATTATTGCGCCGTTTTCATCCTCCGCTGCCTTGTATACAAAAATATCATTAAGACCATAGTCTTCTTTTGTCTGTTCTAAAGATTTAATAACGTAGTAATAAAAATCATCTTCTCCGTATTCAAGCCAATCTTCAACGAACTTGCCGTAATTGCTGCGTTCTTCGGCCGACCGAAGCTGTTCCTCATCTGATAAATCATGGAACTCATCAAAAGCCTTCTCTATATCCTCATAGGAATCGGAGAGGGTCAGAGGCATAGTCAAATTCACAACTGACATCTCAGCTTTCATTTTCAGAGTGTCAAGTACTTCTTCAAGCGCCTCCTGCAAAAATCCCGTAAAAATCGTAAGTCCGGTAGAGAGCATTACTAAAAGAAATATAACGAAAAGACCTATCAGCATCTTTTTTTCAAGCTTGCCCTTCTTCTTGATCACACTCAATTACACTCACCCCATAAACGTTTATTTGTTCTTTTCAGTTCATCAGCACAGCTCAAGGTACATCTTCTCGTTGTCGTCAGCAGTTTCCGCAAGACACCTGTCGCACTTGAAAACATACTGCTTTGAAGCCGCGTCGTTCCTATCGACTTTTAAGAGCTCGATAAAGTATGAGCGCGCTTCAAGATAGTTCCCGCGCTGGAAAAGGTCAACGCCCGTCTCAAAGAACAGACGGCTTCTCATCTTGCTGTATTTCGTATCTGCGAGATCGCCGTCATATACGTCGAAAATATCCTCGGAAGCACCTGTCGCCGGGTGAAATATCTTGCCGAGACGACGGCTGTTGAAGCTCTTCTGGAAATCCGGCAGCTTTTCCGCCACATCCCCGGTGATGATTATGCGTGAGTTATACTTCGACGCGTTGCGGCTCAGATAAACGGCTGTATCCATAGTCTCCGACATTACGAGCGGCATATTGAAACCGTTGTATCCCACAACGCCCACACATATCGTGCCGTAGTCAAGACCTATGCTAAGTCCCTCGAACAGAGCCTTGCGCTCCTGTACCTCAGCCTCCTGGCATATAGTTATGGCGCATTTGATCGCGTCCTCACAGCTTCTCTCGAATAATGCGGCAATACCTCTTCGCGTAACGCATACAAGCTTGCCGCCATGCTTTTCGAGCGCGGTACCGACATCCTCCGTCTGCATATTGATAACGGAAATAAGACCGGCGTCCTTGTTTATCATCATGTTGTCCCTGAAGAAAACGGTCGAGATATTCATTATCACCGCTTCGGTCTTTTCCGATGTTCCCGGTTCAAGTACCTTTTTCTGTTCATTTTTACTCATCTGCAAAGGTTCCTTTCATTTTGTCACGGCACCATAATATTTGTAGTACCTGGGTTGGTTATCTGTATGATCCCGCCCCAGTTGCACATAAGTTTGCTTGTATTGTTCAGAGCGGGTTGACCGCCGATCAGCACCGTAGGACTACCAGGAGCCCATGGTGCGGTAGTCACAGGAACACACGGCATAGGTGTAAGTACGCCCATTGCCGCTGCGGTAGCCGCTGCCACCGTCGGATTTCCCGGACACTGACACATTCCGAACGGAAGTATATTCATCATTGGCTTGTTATCCATTATATTCGCAAGCGGCGTTGAAGTCACCGTCCTGTTCTGAGGAAGGACTGTAAGCGCCGAAGGCGCCATTCCGAACGAACACGCAAGCATAGCTCCCATGCATACCGCAAAAGCCATTATTTCTGCTCCTCCCGGGGTTTATTCTGTAAAGTCGGCTTTGATATATTCCGACCCGGATATATCTATCCTTTTTTCGGTGACGGTATCACCGCGTGATACCTCACATATCATTTCCGTGCTGCTGCCCGAACCTGTCTTCAGCATGACAGTGAAATCGCCGTTACTGTCCGCCGCACACTCCGTCACAGGCAGGACTACCGTACCTATCTTCGGATACGCGGCTTTGAGCTTGTCGGCAAGCTGATACTCCGACATATCGCCTTCCTCGGCTGCCACAACTCTTATGTATTCACTGCCGCCGTCGGGTTCGATTATCTTTAGCAGCTTGCCCTGGATATTTATGCCTTCGCTGTGGTAAATACCTACAACACGGCTTCCCTTTTTTGCGCCCGACAAAAGCTTGAACGCTGCGCTCCTGTCGGCGGAATACATCCGCAGTACAGCGCCAGGTGCTGCTTTACCCTCGATCCTCACATGATCCGCGGGCAAAGGATACAGCCTGTTCGGCATAAGCCGCAGGGTCACGTTTTCCGCAGCGCCTTCCGTGACCTTGCACTTCACCGCTGTCTGGGTATAGATACCTCCCGACGCGTTGAGCACATACTCTCCCTCGGGAACATCGACAAATACATATCGTCCGTCCTGTTTCACGATAGCGGGTTTCTGACCCTCTATCCACACTCTCGCGTTGCTGCCGCTCACAGGAAGACCGGTAAGGTCATCTGTGACCTGCACAATGATAGAAAGTCTCATAACGAGCCGCCGGGAGGGACTTGTAAACCAATCCATTCAGCTCACTCTCCTTCGGACTTGTTCATGCCGGCTTCTTTCAGGTCTTTTATCTGACCGAAAGTGAAATCTGTTTCGGTCACTCTTGTTATCTTTGTGATACGCTCGGATTCTATCTCCACGGGATATACCTTGTAAAATACCGAGAGCTTGTACGGGACCTCGGGGATATTCCATATACGGTGCTTTTCCTCGTTGTCGATATCGAGCATCTCTATGCGCGGCAGGAACTTCATCTCCGCGAAAGCCTTGCCGTAAAGCTCGGGCTTGAGCACCGGATTGCCCTCTATCACCTGCATAGCGCGTCCTATCATCTTCGCTTCCTCAAGCGAGCGGAATTTTATATCGCTCGAAGAGTACGCTGTTATCATGTAGTAAAGGTCAAGATAGAACGACGGCGCACGCAGCTTGTCGGTGCCTATCGGTATTCTTTCCGTAGCGTCTATATCGTTGTTGCGTTTCATGTCGTACAGACAGATACCAAGGTTTATGTCTCCCTTGTCCGAGGGGTGGCATACGCCTATCCCTTCGGGGTTCGGGATTATATCCGGTACCATGCCCTCACGGAGCAGCCTTACAATGGCTTCCCCGATATCGGAAACTATGTTGTAATTAGCCATTTTACCTCACTGTCCCTTATTCGCCGCTTTCATCGCTCTCCTCCGCGGCTGCTGCCGCAGCCGTGGTATCGGAGATAAGATCGCCTGTTTCGGAATAAGTCTTGCCCGCGTCATATTCACCGAGCTTGAATGTACCTTCATATTTGAGCTTGCCGTTGGAGTAGAACTCACGCCCCTGTCCGTCGTACTTGCCCTTGTAGAAACCGCCGTCGTACACGAGCACGCCTGACTTCTTATCAAACAGCTTGCCGTTGCCGTGGTATTCGCCGCGGTAGAACTCGCCGTCGTATATGAGGACATTCTTCTCATACAGCTTTCCGCTGCCGTGATATACGTTCTGATAGAAGTTTCCGTCATATATCAGCACACCGTTCTCGTACAGCTTTCCGAGCCCGTCATACTGACCCGATGTAAAGTTGCCGTCGTAAATGAGCTTGCCGTCCTTCTTGCTGTACAGCTTACCGCTGCCGTTATACACGCCGTTCTCCACATTGCCCGAGTAGATGACGGTCTTGCCGTCCTTGGAATACAGCGTTGTGAAACCTGTGGTTATCTTTCCGTTCTGGTCAACATATCCGTTGCCGATTATCTTGCCCGAAGCGTCATAGAATGTTCCCTGTCCGAAGTATTTTCCGTTCTTGAAACCGCCGCTGTATATCATGGTATCCCTGCTGTACAGCTTGCCCTGACCGTTATATACATCGTCCGCGAACTCACCATCATATACCAGCAGACCCGTCTGTCCGTTATAGCTCTTGCCCTGTCCGGTGCGCTTGCCTTCCTTGAAACTTCCGTCGAATATCATCTTGCCGGTATCGGGGTCGAACTGCTGACCGAGACCGCTGTACTTGCCGCCCGCGAAGTTTCCGGAGTATATCAGCTTACCCGAGCTGTTGTACTGCTTGCCCGTGCCGTTGTATGTGCCGTCCTTGAAGTCGCCCTCATAGATGAGCACGCCCGGGCGTCCGTTGTACTGCTTGCCCGTGCCGTTATAAATGCCGTTCTTGACATCGCCTGAGTATATCAGATATCCGTCCTTGTCATAGATGTTGGTAGAGCCGTTGGCAACTCCGCCGCCTTCCGAGATATCACCTGCCATAGCCACACCGCCGTTTTCGTCGTAGTATGTACCCTGACCCTGGGGCTTGCCGTTGACGAAGCTTCCCTCGTAGTACAGCTTCTCGTCCTTGTAGAGCTTGCCCTGTCCGCTGTACACATCGTTCTGGAACTCGCCCTCATACACGAGCTTTTCATGTTCAAATTTCTTACCGGTACCGTTGTAGTGTCCGTCAGTGACATCGCCCTCATACACCTTCTCGCCGCCGGAATATACCGTAGCCTTACCGGTGCGCTTGCCGTCCTTGAAATCTCCGTCATATACGATGTCGCCGTTAGCGTCATACAGCTTGCCTGTACCGCTGTAAATGCCGTTCGCAAAGCTGCCTTCATACACAAGCTTTCCGTTTCTGTACAGCTTGCCGACGCCGTTGTAGGCTCCCGCGGTGAACATTCCGTCATACAGCACATCGCCTGTATTGCTGTCATACAGAATGCCCTTGCCGTCGTATTTTCCCTCCGCGATGCCGCCGACATACAGAAGCTTGCCATTGTCCGCGAAAATGGTGGTAGTACCGCTCACCACATCACCGTTGCCGAGAGTGCCGTCGGAAAGCACCGCGCCGCTCTCGTCATAAAAGGTACCCGTACCAAGGGGCTTGCCCATTGAGAAACCGCCGGAGTAATACAGCACCCCGTTTCTGTACAGCGAGCCCGTGCCGTTATACAGCGAATCAGTGAAACCGCCGCTATATACGAGCACACCGTTCTCGTACTGCTTTCCGGTGCCGTTGTACTTGCCGTTCACAAAGTCTCCGACATAGATGATGCCGCTCTCGTCCATAAGGGTGCCGTAGCCGTTGTAGGTGCCGTTTTTGAAAGCACCGTCATATACGAACTGACCGTCGATATAGAGCTTTCCGCTGCCGGAATAGCTGTTCGCCTTGAAATCACCGCTGTACATTATCTTGCCGCTCTCGGTGTCATACAGCTCACCCTTGCCGTCGTATTCGTTATTCACGAAACTGCCGCTGTAAACAAGGCTCCCGTTTTCAGCCGAATAAGCCTTGCCTGTGCCGTTGAAAGCGCCGTTGACAAAGCTCCCGTCATATTCAAGATTACCGCTCGTTTCATCGTAGAGCTTTCCGGAGCCGTTGTACAAGCCGCTCTGGAACTGACCGGTGTACATGGTCTTGCCGTTGTCATAGTATCTTGTGCCGTCACCCTCAAAGAGGTTGGCTGTAAAGCCGCCGGTGTACTCCACCGCGCCGCTCGGATAGTAAAGCTTTCCGAAACCTGAGTATTCCCCGTTCTCGAAATTGCCTGTATAAACGAGCTTGCCGTCATAATCATACAGTGTGCCTTCACCCATTACGCTGCCGTTATCGAGACGCCCCTCAAACAGCAGATCCTCAAGCTTTACGGTGGTGTAAAGGCGCACTTTGCCCGTATATCCCGCTACATCCTCGCTGTTGACCCACATGGACTTTGTAAAGAACATACTTATGATCCACGGGAGTCCGAAACGCACGAACAGCACACCGAGGATCATCACCGCAATGATGATCGCATATACAAGTTTTTTCGCCACGAACTTGTCGCCGACCACAAAATACTGCTTTACAGAGGTCGGTTTCGCGGTGAACCCTTTGGCTTCCTTCTTTATGTCGGTAGCGACCTTGCTCACGATGTTCTGAGGATTGAGTTTCCTCAGTATCGTTCGCACGAACAGCACGACAGGCGTTAAGAATATGCGCTCCGCCTTGCGAAGGAACAGCCTGAATGCGCCAAACAAATCAAACATAGTTCATTCTCACCTGTTTTTATCTATTGTTACAGTTCCGATACTGTCAAAATTCTTCCTGTTCTTTGTGGAAGGTCCGGAAGTCTGTATGGTAAAGACTAAATACACGACCGCCGCGGCAAGCAGCACGAATATCAGTACCCGTTTGATCTTCTGCCAGAATTTAAGGATCTTGTCCCATATCCTGAACCATATAGACTTCGGTACTTCTTCGCCCGCGTCTTTCTCAACGAGCTTTGTCATCATCATGTAGTACCGGCTGTACAGCTCTATCTTGTTGGATTTTACTATCTCCGGCATTTCACCGAAGAACTCGATCAGCTCGTCGGGTACCTTGCGCTCGATCTCCCGCGCGAAGAAGAAACGCAGGAGCTTCTCCACCTGAAGCATGGGTCTGCAGTCACGGTTTCCGATTATATCCTCGATAGGATAGTTAAAATATACCGTAAGATCCGAAGTGACTATTATGTTATTAATGTCCATGCATTTGTCAAGGAAGTAATCCGGTATGTCGAGAAGCACCGCGCGTTCAAGTATCTTTCTGCAGAGTTCAAGGCGCTCACGCAGGGGCATACCTTCGGTATCGGTCTTCTCCGCAAGGGTGACCCCCTGGGTGTATTTCATGACAATGCAAAGCATATCGTCAAATATGAAGTGCTCTATGTAATCAGTGAACACTGTCGGATCAACATTCTCGGACAGCCAGCTCACAAGCTCCGGAAAGAGCGTTTTATCCTTGATGCTCAGGATCCGGCAGAACGAGCCGTTTCTGCTATCGGTGCATATATAGCAGTTGTAACGGTCGTTTGTCTTCTGCACGCTCGTTACGGGGTATTCGTGTCCGTATGTATATATGATCAACAGCTTAGCCTCCTCTGTCCGTAAATTTTGACCGTGGTGTCACGCATCAGCCGCGTACTACCACCATTATGGAAGCCTTGACTTCCGGATAAACCGCGCTCTGGGCAATTACCTCGTAAACGCCCTCGGTATTCGGCGCGGAGTACATACCGTTTGCGTCTATCTCACCGCCCGTCGCGGGAGATACTGACCATCTTACCGTCTTATTGGTCATATTGCTGCATATCGCCTCAAGGTACTTGGTCTCACGCGGCTTTATGATGAGCGAGTTCGGCTTAATGGTGATCTTCATGCTGCTCTTTTCCGCCACCTTCTCGTCAACGTCACGGAACGCCGTCCACTTTACGTCGATGTAGTCCTGGAGCATTGTATTCTTTGTAAGCACGCCGATAATGAAACTTCCCTTGTTGTTGTCGAGCTTCGCGGCAAGCTCAAACGCTGTATCCTCACCGGGGAACACGGAAGGATTGCCGAATATGGTGCCGCTCTCGGTGACTGCTCCGAGGGTGATAGTCACGCTGCCGAGACCGAGACCGTGGAAAATCTCTTCCGAATAGAAAACTTTGTTCCTGAGACTGCCGGCATTAAGGTTCACCCTGCATACGCCGCTTGCGATCTCGGTAGAGCCTCCGCCGGAGCGCGGGGTATCCGCACTTGCGGCAGCAACGGGAGCCGCGTCCTTGATGCCGTAAGCAAGACTGTTCTTGCCGATAGCGTTGAGAAGCATATTGCTTGCGACATACTGTCCGAACGGTACATTCTCGATGCTGTCGATCATTGATGTGCCGACAGAGTTCACAAGCCCTATACGCGCAAGGTAAAGGCGCTGACCCACGGTATTTCTCAGCTCCGTATCCATGCTGTGGTCATAGCTGTCATCGACCATAGCGTCAAAGAGCCCCTTATCGGTTATCATAACTGCTGAACGTCCCGATACGGTACCCTCAGCGGGTTTCTTGTCATAAGCGAGCTTGAACGTCTGGGGATCGGGTGTAGCTGTACCCTCTGTATTGCTTACGTTTGCCGCTGTAAGCTCGAAGGTCTGTGTATATTTGCCTGTCTTGTCGAGAAGTGTCTCGTCGAAGTTCACTCTCAGCACCGAGCTGCCGTCTGCCGCGCTGTTGAGGCACACGAGCTGTATATCGTAGGAGAATGCCGCGAACTGTTTCGAGAATGTCTCTATCTCGACTCTGAACGGGAATGTGGTATCCGGGTTCACAAACTTCGGCATGATATGACGGATATGGATACTGCCGCTGCGGAACACGGTAACGACGTTCTCGTACAGCGACTCGGTACGGTCAATGCTGTCCTCGGGCTCGCTTGAGGTAAGGTAAAGGTTATAGCCCTCCCTGATCCTGTCGGCGTTCCCGTCCGCGCTGTCGGGGACTATGTTGTGCGCGTTGCCCTTATCGCCCTCGCTGTACTCGATACAGAGGTAAACATAAGCGTTGCTGCCGCTGCTTATGGCGGTGTCATACCCGCCGAGCATCGAAAGCTTCTTCGTCACCGGCATATCTACGACTATCTCACGTCCGGTAGTATCGAAAGCAAGACCGCTCTCCACCGATATCGTAGAATCATCAACTCGTACAACGTTAAGACCGCACACCACGCCTATACCGTGAACAAGGCGGTTGACGAGCCTGCGCTTGTCGTTCATGTACTTCTGCTCGAAGTTGAAGTCCTCAACGCTCAGCAGTTTGCCGTAGAAGTATTTGTTTCTCTCAAATGGGTAAAGCTGCGTATTTTTCATTTCTGCTGCTCCTTATTATCAAGTTGTTGATCTCCGATAACGGAGAAAGTGATCCGTGACTTTCCGTCAAGTGCCGCGTTTCCGGGCTTGCCGAGATATGTATTTATGCCGAGGTAGGAATACTGATTGAGGAATATGAACGGTTCGAGCACTTTAAGCTCAAATTCCACCGTCACCGGCATCATCTCCCGTGCTATCCTGTATATTATATCCTTGTCGCTGTCCGATCTTATGACATCGCTCCTGACAAGGATAAATATCTTGTATGGGTCGTTACCGTACATAGGGACGAGGGTGTTTTCATAAGCTGAAGTCCCCATGTGCTCACGAAGCGAAAAGTTCTCGATTATGAACGGACGCTCGCCGGTATATAGCTCGATAGCCTTTGAAAGGCTCTCACGCGTGCCGCGCCCTCTGTACAGACTCACTGCCGACATCAGGAGCCGCCGCAGCTTATCTTCCTTCCACACCGAACAGTCCGATATATCCAGCCAGTCCGCAAGCCATTCAAGAAACCCGCTTTCCGCACATTCGGGGTCGAATTTGTCCGAGATGCGGTCTATCTCCGCCTCGACCTCTTCGTAAAGCGTCTGGAATATCCCGAGATACCGTTCAAGGAAACCGTTCTGCACATCGCTCTTACGGTATATCTGAGGGAGCCGGTCTATCCACGACTCAGCAGGCAGGAAAAGCCTTATATTATTTATAGTGGCAGGCTTCTCGCTTATGCCGAACACCTCGACATATATCCACAGATACCGTCCGCTCACATCATGGAGCAGCGCGTCTCTCGCGCCGTTTATCTTCCTTTTCACAAAGCCCGAGAATATCTCGGTCTTCTTGTCGATATTAAGGCTTTTATCACGGAGCACCTCGTCTATCGTGTAAGCAGTGCCCTTGTACGAAAACTCCTTGTTATCGGTCGCATATACTGTGATGTGCAGCTCGTCGGCTGTACAGTTCGCGGCGTTTATCAGTATCCGATGCCAGACGGTGCCTCGGTCGCCGGAGTCGAACACCCTCGACATATACCGCCCTATGCCGGACATCCTTTCGGAGGAAAAACGCAGAACGCTGCCGTCCACCTGCATATTCTCACATATCCCGCGCCCGAATTCATAGGCGTTGTTCAATATGAAATATTTGAGTTTTTCTCTCATATCCTGTCAGTCTCTTTCATGATCATTATCAGAGCTTGTCACTTGTTTATCATAATATCCACATCGGCAAGGTACGCCGCGGCATTCTTTGCGAGTATCAGATCACCCTCGCGGGTACGCTCGGCGTTGCTTCCTTCCGCCTGCATCGTGAGGACGTTCACCGCCAGAACACAGTCGAGACTGTCGATAAGCTCGTAAAGTCTGCTGTATATTATCTCCGCGCCGAATTCGTCCTTTATTGCGCCGAAGAAATCTGCCACAGCTCTGCGAACGGTCTCTCTCGGGTCGGAGTAGTTCCTTGACACCGTAACGTCCGCGTAAACGGATATCTCCGCGTATTCGGGACGTATCACCATAAACTGTGAGCCGAGCATTCTTCGCGGTTCAAGCTCCGCGAGGATATTGCTTATATACCTCCTGCTCGGAACTCCCATACCGTCGGCTGCATACGGTTTCACGACCACCATTGATACGATACCGTTGCTGCTGTCATTTTTCACGACCTTGCACTTCTCTATGCGAAGCCCCTGTGCGGCGGTGACGCACTTCTCACAGTCTTCATCGGTAACTATCGTATTTGTAGTACTGAGAAGCTTCTGTGCTTTTATGAAACACTCCTCTATAGACTCCTCATTGAGTCCGCCCACAGAAGGTCTGAGGTTCTCGACGTATATCTCGTCCTTGTCAAAGCCGTTTATCTCGTTTATCTTACCCGCGGTGACACAGCCCTCCGCGCCGCGTGTAAGCGAGTAGCCGATTATGAATATCTCGCCCTCGGGTGCCATTCCGCGGATACAGTCACCGAATGTTATCGTTCCGTTCTCGCTGTCAAGAACATACACAAAGTCGTCCGTTCCCGCGGTGGAGAAATCCTTTACCTTCTTCCACTCGACGTATTTGCCGCCGGTGTCCGGAAGCTCTGTCATTATCGCAAAGCGCTCATACTCTATCTCCGTGGTATCGAGGTCATAGCTCTGGAACGGAAGTCCCGTTCCGTAGCCGACCGCGCCTTCCTGAGCAAAATCCGGCATGACATTGACGACGCGTATTCCCTCGGAAGCCGCTCCGCCAGGAATGGTACAGCATATTTCTCCCGTGTCGGGGTCAATACGTTTGTCAAAGCTCCTTACGGGGGTATAAAGCCCGTCTCTTCCCTTCAGGAACACCTTGGTATTGCCGAGCGCCGAAAGCTCCGTGAAAAGTCTTATCTCATCGCCCGGAGGAAGATCGGTGTATTCCGCCTTGGTATCTCTCTGAGTTACCGGCAGAAGATTGAAGTAGATATACTTCAGCACAGGAAGAGCGTCGTACTCTCCGTCCGTCACGGAAAATCTGATATAGTACGCTTCATGCCCTCCGACGCTGCATTTGCAGTGGCTCGTGCGAAGGCTGAAACAGAACCGTCCCGGGAAAAGGAACCCGAAGGTATCGTCTTTATACTTGAGCTTTGTCCAGTTCACACCGTCGAAGTATTCAGCACATATCCCCACCAGAGGAATAAATCTGTCGGGGTCGGTTATCGGGTTCCTTCCGATGCCGTCATCGCTGGTAACATCAAAGTATATGGTATGTACCTCGTTCTCGGCAAGGGGCTTGTCAAAGCCGATATAGAACACTCCGCCGTCCTTTTTCCGGAACGGAAGGATATGGAGATTACCGCCGAAATAGAACTGATCCCTGCTGATGATATTCTCTTCATCACCGTAATCACACACACAGATGTCGATAGACGAAGCGGAGATGTACGTTCTTCTGTCCGCCTCAAAGCATATATCCCCCGCGAACAGCTTGGTGCCCTTCACCGCAGTTATATCATTCTCGTAAAGTATGGAAACATCGGTCAGGGACGGCACCTTTCTGCGCCGTTCAAGCCCGAGAAGCTTGAGGTATTTCCTGATATTCTCCGAGCCTATCTTGTTTATGTAGTACTGCTGACTTTCCTTCATAAACGCGAACATCTCTACCATGGTCATGCCGGGGTCGTGATAGTTGAAATCCGTCCATTCCGGGTAAATGCTCGCTATAAGGTTCCGCGCGTTGTCAAGTATCTCGTCAAAATATTCGTTGTCAAGGTTTATATCGGGTAACACCTGTTCACCTCCCCGCACACATTATTGCTTTATCCGACCGTTACAGTTATATCATGCTCACCGTTTTCAGGCAGGATATAGCTGTACTGTCCGATAGTATCGCTGTCGATCTCCTTGAGCCCGTTGGCTCCCGCAATATACATAGTGATATATAGATTGCGTATATAGATGACGTTCTTGAGCCGCAGCAGCGCGCTTCTTATCTGAAGCTCATTCGGCACCATGCCGAGCCGCCATACGTTGTCACCCTCGTTTCCCGAGAATGACGCGAAATAATCCGCGAGACACTGCTCTACGCTTTTTTTCAGCTCAAAAACTCCGTTGAGTTCATTTGTCCTTACCTCGGCGCGGACGTTTATCCGTACCATAGTCGGCTCGGTGACATACAGTCTGCCGTCCGAAACTATGCTGCCTGGCAGTTTATCACGAAGGTAATCCTTTATATCGTTACGGATGCGGCTGAACTCCGAGTGCTCCTTTTTCAGCACCACAAGCGTCACCGCTCCGCGCTCCCTTGCCCCCGAAGCGTTTCTTCCGCACACGCACCGGAGCTTTCTTATATTCCTCGACGCATTGAAGGTGATGCTTTCAAGGTCGCGTGCCGTTACTGCCTTGCCCTGTGTGCGAAGCATTACCGACCCGCGTTTCATCGCTTCAAATATGGTCTCACCGTCACAGCCGCCGTAGAAACGTTTGGCGTTATCCACGCCCGACACGAAACCGTAGGAGCGTTCAAGCCCCGCTATGCTTCCCGGCTCAAGGTTGGTACGCTCGCCGCCGCCTGTGGTATATATCACACGGATATTCGCGGTATCGGACACGGCAGGGATACGTCCCTTGCGCCCGTTTCCGAAGGTCACTCTGCCGCTGCTGCGGTCGAGTATATAGCACCGTGAGGTGTGGTCCTCCATAGCGAACGTGCTGACCTCGTCCCATTTTACCCAGATCTCGGAATTCATTCCTCCGCTGTTCTTTACGGTAATGATCCTGCCCTGTTTTTCGAGCTCTTCCGTCTCGGTCTCGGTAATGTACGCGAATTCATTGACATAAAGGCTGAAATCCAGTACATTCCCGGACGCAAGATCAAACTCGGCATTTTCCGAGTAAATCGTGAAATTGAACAGCTCTTCGTTGTGGCTGTCGATATTCACGGCTCTCACCGAGTTGAAGTATATGTGCTCCACCATCGGAAGTCCGCAGCGCTTTGTACGGTAAAGGCTCTCAATATCCGACACGGACACCCAGTATAGCTCCTGCCCGAACAGCTTCTCCCTTTCAAAGCCGTGATTGTCAAGGAATACGGTAAGCCCGCGCTTGGTGAAGCTGTCGGTCTCGTCCGCTATATTCATAGGCTTCCAGCCGTTTCGGGTAAGGTATCTCCAGCGAAGGTCGGGACGCGGAGAAAGCGGATCCTCATCAACGTCCCAGAGTATGCGCATGGGACCGTTTTCCGGCGGAGCCGTGAACCCGAAGTAAACCGTTCTTTCCGTGGCTCCCGCAACTCTGAAGGGTACGAAACCCTCATATCCCGACGCGTCCGCAGGGTCGAACCTGCGCTCCTCGATATTGTTGCAGGTAAGCACATCCGTCACGCGGCAGCCGCTGCTTTCATAATGATATTCAAAGGATATGTTGCGTATGAACGGCGACATATACCAGCCCCTGGTCTTGTACAGGTTTTCCGCTTTGAGCACCCTTGCCCTGATGCAGCAGCCCTGATGCGCTCCGACGAACGCCTCGCTCATATCCTGCGGACAGGTGAATGTCATGCTCTTGAAGCTTGCCGTTACTCCCTGAACTATATTGAACAGATCGGCGTAGGAGCTGTCGGGGAAAAGCCTGCTCCAGCCGTTTCCGTTGTAGTATTCCCAGATGACGCTCGTTATCGCGATGCGGTAGGATTTTGCCTCTTTGAAGTCCTTCTTGCTCGCTACCCATTTATAGTTGATGCCCTCGTCATCGAGCTGGTTCTCGATAGGCACCTCGACAATGTTCATGTCGAAACTGAGCGTTACCTTGGCACCGCGCTTGCCAAGCACCTCGCCGCAGCCGAAATATACCTCATTGAAGAGCTGGAACCGCTCACCGAACGGATAGAACTCATTTATATCATACTCGACGTTTCCGTCGGTCACAAGATCCGGGATTATGCCCTTTCCCGAGGGGAGTGCCTCAATATGCGAGAAAGAGAAGTTCTCAAAACGGGAAACATCCTTCACCGACACACGGATATTGAACCCGTCCTCGTCCGCCGCGACAGCGGGAAGCTTCGCGTCCTTTACGAGCACAAGGTCTCCGCCGCTCTCACGCACCTCGGAGAAGTGTACATATCCTTCCTCCTCGCCCGCGTAATACTCTATATCCGCAGCATTCGGGTCTGCGAGCGCCTTGACGCTCTCATTCCCCGCGAGAGTGCCGCTCTTGCGGAAGAAACGCAGCTCGACCTGTCCCTCTGTCCGCAGGTCGAACGCAAAGGGGTGAGCGATGCTCATAAGGTGCGACTGGAGATTTACAGCCGGGAACCCGAACAGCGCGAGCTTATGCTCCATGAAATCCTCGTATTCCCCGATGAAATCCTCACTGTCATCGGCAATGAAGATCCTCTCTATCCTTGCGGGGGACACAAGTATGTCGTCACAAGTCTCAAAGTGCATCGTAACGTCGTCCGAGGCATAGGAAGTCATGACCGCGCCCTTTTCGATAGGCGTGCTTCCCACATCATCTGCGGACAGTCTGAAATTCACGTATCCCTGGGACGGCGATGCCGGAAGAAGTGTGACATTCGTCATGTTGAAGAAAGCTATCTTGTTTTTCAGCGGAGTTCCGTTCAGTTTTTTGAGCGTACCCGCGAGCATATCCGCGTATGCAAGCGCGAGAACCGCGGCAATATCGGGATCTGACGCGTCGAGTCTCCATTCCGGGGTATAGCTCCTCGCCCTCTCCTTTATCTGTGCTAATATATCTTCAATGCTCCTGTTATCGACCTTGACCACTGTTCTCACCTCTTTTGCTTATAAAATATCCCGTCATCTTTCGGTATCCCCATATCCCTCATTGATATAGAACGGATAAACGAGGTTAAAAGGGTTGTTTGTGGAACGCACCACATAATTCACGGTTATCACGAGCTTTCCTGCCTCGTCCGGCGCGGGCGCGACATCGGCTTCGATGTCCTTTATGCGCGGCTCCCACATGATCAGAGCGTCCTCGACTTCACGTTTCATCATCATAAGCGTAGTGTAGTCCTGACCGCTGAAAACGAACGAGTTTATCGCACAGCCGAAATCCGGCATCATCGGACGCTCGCCGGGCGCTGTACCGAGGATTATGCGCACAGCCTCCATGATATCCTCCTCATTCGAGGAAGTGCGTACCTTTCCTGTGTTCGGGTCAACGCAGACCGGAAATTTGAATCCCGTACCGAGAAAGCTTTTGTTATACACTGCGTACCCTCCTTTCGCACAGCTTTCGGTAATTCGCCGAAAATCAGTTTATCTTCACCATAGAGCCCTTGACCTCGGTCATTCCGCTCGCCTGCGCCTTGAGTGACGCATTCGCCTTTATCTCGACGTTGGTGCCTTCGACCTTGGTGGTCATGCCCTTTGCGTTGAAGGTCTGATCCGCTTTCAGCTCGATCGTGCCGCCGGTTATCGAGACCTTCTTGCCGCTCCCGTCAAAAATGCCCTTTACGCCGCCGGCATCTATGGTTATCTTCTTTTCCGCTTTTATCGTGACCTCGCCGCTCTTTGCGTCGATAGTCACACTGTTTTTCTTTTCCTTGTCCGCAAGGGTGATGCTTTCCTTTTCCTCATCGAACAGCAGGAACTTACCCTTTGCGGTCTTAATTTCTATCTTCTGTTTATCTGCGGTGTCATCGAAGGATATCTCATTGTTCGCCTTTGTGATGAACCGCTTGGTCATGTTCTTTTCGGTAACGGTGTTTTCGGGGTGCAGATTTTTTCCGCTCCACAGGCTCCCGATTACGATAGGACAGTTCATATCGCCCATTCTGAACGCTACCACCACCTCGTCCCCGACCTCGGGAAGCGCGTATTCACCGTATTTATTGCCCGCGTAAGGTGTCATCACCGGTATCCACCCCGTGACATTAAGCCCGTCCTCTCCGAGAAACAGCTCGACCTTGACCTTACCGGGGTTTTCCTTATCATAGTTTTCCTTGACCGTGCCGGTAACAACACCGTTAATGCGTCCGGTTGTGTCCAGACCCGGGCTGAAACCGGATATCTCTCCGAAAAGGCTCATTTATCCCTCCGTGTTCTCGCTGTCACGCTTGGTATCATACCCAGCCGCGCGCCTCGAACGTTGTTCTGAAATTTGAATCTGTGACATAATGCGTCACCTCGCTGAGATACAGGCTCTTATCCACCATGGAATCGGTGTCCTCGACCTTTAGGAACCGTCCAGGAACTATCTCAGGCAGTCCGATGAGCTCGCCCTCTGCGAAACAGCTCCGCAGCTTCATCTTCTCCGCGATAGCGCCCGCGCGTATCTTCGCCTTTTCCTCGCTGTCCGCGTCGGGGTCGATAAAGAACTGCTGAGGCGCGGGAGAAAGCACCGATGTCTGGGTCTCGTCGGTCTTTACCTTCTGCTTTGAGGAAATGCTCTTTGTATTTACCGGGTCATAGCCTATGACCTCTATCTCGGTGTCAAGATATTCCGCCATTGTGCTGAGCCGCATAAGCTCCCTTCCGAAGGTCACCGACATTATCGGTGTCTTGTTCTTGCAGGGCTTTCTGAAATACGCCTTGTCGTAAAGCACGAAGAACTCACGCTCCGACTTTCCCTTTTTGATAAGCTCGTTTATAACGAAGTTGTAATCGCTGGTGCTCTGTGAGACCGGTGCTTTAAGGTCGTCGGTCGTCGCCTCCGCCTCAATGGAGCAGAGCTTTGAGTACCTGCCCATTACCTTCTTGAATATATCGGAATAGTTCTTGTCATCGTAAAGCTGTTTGCGTATGCCGCCCGTCATCATGAGCTTGCGCACGTCCATAAGCTGGACAACTATCAGCGGTGAATCCTCAAACTCCGCGCCTACCCCTGCAACATAGCCCTTGAAGACCGCAGTGGTCTCGGAGAGATACCCGAGCTCGATCTCCATTATGGTGCCGAGCTTGAAAAGCCCTTTGATCTTGCTGTCGAAACTGTGCTTTACAACATCATAAGCCCCGGCGACCTTTATTATCGCCATTCCGGCTGTTTCAAGCGAAAGTGTCACCGTGACCTCGCTTACGGTAAGGTCGTTCTTGGACACAAGATCGGTGCCGTTTGATTTTATTTTCACTGCCGGCACTATGAAATTGCCGTATTTATTCTCAAGAGATGTATATTTTGCGGTAGCCGTCATCAGGTCTGCCATATACGTTCACCGCCTCCCGGGACTTGTCAGTTGTCTATCGAAGGCACCTTCAGTACCTTTCCGACAGGAATGTCGAGCGGGTTCATTATCCCGTTCGCATCGGCTATCCTCCGCCATTCACGCACATTGCCGTATTCTTTCTGCGCCATGTTCCAGATGCTGTTGTCCTCCGTCATGGTGCGCGCTTTTGTACGGTCGGGCGACATGAGCGGACTTTTCTTCTCAGACAGGCTTCCGTTCATGCCCTTTATGGTAAGATCCATCACCGCGCGCAGCGGCTTGCCCTTGTTATCGAACATGGTATATGATGTCACTGCGTTCTCCACATACCCGGAAAACTGCAGCGCCCCCCACACGAACACCACTCCGGGCGGGCTGTGGGTCTCACCGTCTATAACGGTGAGCGCGGTTATCTTGTTTATCGTCTTTGTTATATCACTGTCTTCCTTGCCGAGGAGCGTGTTTACAGCCCCCGTTGCAAGCGATGCGACCGAAGTTATGACATCGCAGTCAAAATTGAGCTTTACGTTCAGCGTTGACATCGGTCTTCCGGAGAAATCCACCACCGGTTCGTCTTTTTTGCGGCGTTTCTTCTCCGAAAACGTCGTGCTGTCCGTTATCCTGTATTCGGAGGGATTGAACTGCACAGGCACCTGTTTGGGGGTACCGCCGGCTATGACAAGCACCGCCTTGGCGCTGGACAATTTCTGAGCAATTGCGACTGCCGCTTTCTGAAGCGTGGAACCAAATCCCATATTGCTGCTCCTTTCCTGCTGTCAATCGTTTACTGCGTGAACCGCGAACGGTCGAGCCGCATACGGCTGCGCAGCTTTCGTATCATTTCCTCGGAGATAGCGTCGATATCGCTTGATTTGAGCGTTACTTCTTCGATAGTGCGCTGTTTTTCGCGTATCTCCTCTATGAGCTTCGTGTTGAGCTCTACCTTCTCTGCTGTCTGTTCGATAGCCGCCATAGCTTCGCCTATTCCGCGCGTTCCGACATTGACACTCGGTGTGAGCCCCGCGTCCGCGCCCTCGATGAGGTTGCCGAAGCGACTGATAAGCTCTTCCTGACTGAGCTGCGGCGTATAGTCCGTCTGAACAGGCGCGGCAGGTGCGGCTTGCGCTCCCGCCATACCCGGGTCACGGTAGCTTAGCACCGGTGTTCCCTGCATCATCGTAAGCATGGAATCATCTGCTTCGGGCTGCGGCTCTGCGGCAAACGCGGTCTCAGCCTGCCTTCCCGCTGTGGTGAGCCTGCCGTTTCGCAGTATCGTCATCTGCGGTCTGTGAGTTATGACCGATCGCCCGGGCTGAGCCGCGGCACGTTTCAGACCGTTCCTGCCAACTGCGGAAATATCCGTCAGCCGCTTCGGAAGAATAACTCCCGGGAGCGCATATACCGGCAGCAGCCTTAGCTTATCCTGTATTGCGTTTTCCGCAGTCAGCGTTACCGGCAGCTCATACTCCGATACCGCCGTATTATAGGCAAAATTGTAGGTAATATCATCATATCCGGGCTCATCGGCATTGCCGTTTCTCTCAGCAGGAACGTTCATCACAGATGACTGCTGCAAGCTTTGAGCCTGTGACAGCGCATTGCCGTTCGCCGAAGCTGTCCCCTGCGCAGGGAATGCAGTCCGTATGTCGCGCATAGCCGCGTCTGTCCGTGTTACCGCTGCCTGCGCCGTATCTCCCGCAGCAGTCTCCGCACGCTCCGACAAGAGTTTAAGCGTGCGCTCATAGGCGGCGGTGCGCTCAAGCACGGTCTTTACAATATCCCGCGAACGAAGGGTGCTCCGAAGCACAGGAGATACCTTCTCCGCGTATGACATCTCACGCTCCGGCGAGTAGCCCCGACGGGCTGCGTCCTGCTGTACAGCGGTAATTCCGATATTGTTCTCCGTCACATACCGCGGGAAGATATTGTTCGTCTCCTGCCGCGTCAGCAACGGGCTGCTGACAGTAATGTCCGATGTGTTTGTAATGTTCACGGACTGCGGAGCCGCCGTCGTATCCCGCTGCTCTCGCATACTATATATATTCTGCGCTGTCGTCTTGTAATCTGCGTAGTTTATCGTTTTTTGCGACAATTCCGTAAGCGACGGAAAACTGTATATGTTCGCCGCGCCGATGTCTTTCAGCACCCCGGGCATACGCATAGCGCGCTCTACCCTGTCGGATATTGTCTGTTCTCTGATGAAAGCTCCGGGACTTCCCGGTAGCCCGTAGTACAGCCTGTCGAGCAGTACCGATACGGTGTCCGCGCCGTGCTCCGTGCCGATAAGCCGCACGATATCGCCGCGCTTATCCTCCGAAAGGAGCCGCAGAAGCCTTATTTCGGGCTCCGTGACCGTGATTTTCTCTGGTGCGGATACATTGACCGCCGCCGTTTCCGGTGAGCCGTCCTGTCTTTCCGCCTGTGCTGTATCTATATTAAGAGCTGTTCCGTAATTGCTTAGATCCTGCACATTCTGCGGTGCGTTCACGCTTCCCGCATTATGCGCATTCCGGACATTCCGTGTTCCCGCTGCAGGAGCATTGCCCTGTGCCGGGAGTATATTACCGCCGCCCGCCTGCACGAGCCTGTTCACCACGAGGTTGAGCACTTTCGTCCGCTCAGCCGGCGTCATCGCCGCAAGCATCTGCTTTGTCTCCGGCGCTGCGTGACCGTGTGCCTCACGGTACACCTGCGTGACCGTGCTTTCGTAAATGCTGCGCTCATAGGGTGCGAGTTCTCTTTCGGCCGTGAGGATACCTACCGCCTGCGTTATAACGCCGAACGAGGTCTGCGGGCTGTTCAGAAGCTCCCGCGCATAGACTGTGCGCGCTGCCGTGACCACGGGTGTGAGGGAAATACGCTTGTGGATATTTCTGGTCTTGATATTCGATATGTACTCCGCACCGCCCGACATGAACGTGTTCATGACCAGCAGCCCTATTTCGGCAAGGTCTCTCACTCTCTCCGGTACATTCTGTGTTATCGGGGAGTATCCCTGCGCGGGAGCCGGAGCGCTGTCGGAATGCGGTTTGGAAGATATTCCGGCAGTTTCCTGCGTCTCAGAAACGCTTGTCTCGGTTTTGTATGTTAAACTCTCGGAATCGTAGTGATAGTCGGTGTTTGCGACATTTACGACATTCTCCGACATTTCGGGAGCGTTCGTGATGTTCGTTACATCGGAAACGCTGACCGAGCCGCCCTCGGAAATGTTCGTTACAGGCGAGGAAACATTGTGTTCATCGGTGTTCCGCACATTCTGAACGTTTTTGACATTCTGCACGTTCTGAATGCTGCTAACATCGGTGGTTGAGCTCTCGCTTGTCTCGGTTTTGTATGTTAAATTCTCGGAATCGTAGTGATAATCGGTGTTTGCGACGTTTACGACATTCTCCGACATCTCGGGAGCGTTCGTGATGTTGGTTACATCGGAAACTCTTACCGAGCTGCCCTCGGAAATGTTTGTGACAGGCGCTGAGACATTGTGTTCATCGGTGTTTCGCACATTCTGTACGTTTT
>JAGBLA010000021.1 GCA_017635675.1 Ruminiclostridium sp. | reverse complement strand
GGGAACCTCTAAAAACCCAATTTGAGAGAAAAAGAGCTATCCACTTTATGCCGCTTTGTATGCGCGCGTCCTGCGCGCTTTTGGCGGCAATACCACGGCTTCCTGCCGTGACCGTCTACTGCGTCAGCCCGGCTTCGTCGGCTTTCCTTGTATCCGACGCAGCTATCTCATTTTCTCTTTTCAAAGCGGTTTTTAGAGGTACCCTAAAATGAAAGCGGGCGTCTGTGAAGCATATCTCCGTAAGTATAGAAAAGATAAAGTTTCCCCGACATTCTCATACGAGAGTGCCGGGGTTTTTGTATGTTCATTTCAACATTATATAGACAATATACCATGATCATAAAAAGAGGATCCTTCTTCATATACTCCCGATGTATAAAACCTGCCGACTCAGGAGTGATCACTTTTGGAAAAATTGTGTAAAACTGCAAAATTATTTGTGAAAATTCACAAATAGGTTTGTGCTCTTTAACAAAATGTGGTGCGTATCATTGCATAATACGACAAGATATGGTATAATCAAAATTGATATATTATGACTTTTTGTCTGTAATTATGACTGTGAAAACACTCGTTTAACGGAGTTCAGCTCCGAGCGGAGGGAATATAATGAAAATTTCAAGGAAGCTGTCGGCGGTAATAGCTGCGTCTGTACTGCTGCTGACAGGATGTGATAATAAAGCTCCGGCAGTCCCGGACGGCACGGATATCACCACGAACGGCGAAACAACGTCGGGAGAGAGCGTTCCTGCCGAAAAAACAGAAGCAACAAAGCCAGGAGAAACAGTCTCCGCCACGGCTGCGGTCTTCGAGGGCGAGAATGACAGTAAGAAGCCCGGTAACGAGCTTATCACCGACCTCGGCAGCATACCGTATGGCAATTATGTTGGAAAATTGCTGGTCTTTGACGGCAAGGAAACTATGAATCTGAGTACCAAGTGGCGGCTCGAATGGGGCGACGCTCCCGATGAGGACGGGAATATAGTCATATACTCCGACAGATACGGCGACAGGTACCGTCAGTATGATTTCGCGCCCTACACGCGTTTTTCGAGCGGAGCTCTCTCAAACAAATGTGATGACAGCTTCAAGTCAGAGGTACAGAGCGCCGCTTCATCAAGAGTCGGCTATTACAGCGACGAGATGTTTGAGTTTATGCCTACGACGATACATATAACCGGTTCGGACGGCAGGAACGTGTATGCCGATACCGTAAAGGGCGGTCTCAAGGCAAAAGCCTATGACGATATGATCGCCGTAAAGGCGTTCATACGCCGCGCAAAAGAGAAAAAGGGCGAGTATGAAAATGACGACTCGCCTTACTATGAATACATAATCGACCCGGCATATATGCGGTATATGGGACTTCCGATGCTTGAGACCGACCCCGGGAAGCTGAAATTCTCCATAAACGGCAGGGAAGTGTATGCCGACACTGTACGCGGCTACGGCGCACCGGTGTCGTATATAGAGAATGACAGTATCTTCTCAAAGGTGCAGAGCGGTGATTTCATCTACGCTACGATAGTTCTTATGCAGCCGTCGTTTACTTATGACAATGTGAACGGCGCGCTCGTGAGCGGCACTTTGATGACCATTGAGCCTGTCACCGAGGATACGGGCGCGGTGCTTGACGGTAAATACGATATACCCGCGGAACATGAGAGCATCATCGAGGCGCTCACTACATCAAAGGGCAGCATAATAGATGAAAATACGCTTACCGCTGACCTTATCGACCTCGATTTTGACGGTACTCCCGAGCTTCTCGTGGGGAGCTGTGACGATCCTGCATTATTCGGCGGACCCGACAGCATTCTTACCTTCAAGGTCTATGGCATGAAGGGCTCGTTCATGGAGGAGCTCGGCGAGTTCGAGCTCGGTGATTACGGCAGCTTCTGGCTGGACGAAGCTGATTTCCTTATCACCGGCGAGCACGGCTGGCACTTCATGGATTTCAAGAAACACTGTTTCATGACGCTTAGCGGCGGAAAGCTTGAGATCACCAAGGTCACCGAGTGTAAAGAGGATCCCGAAACGGACGGTATCGGCGATTACTACTACATGGGCGAGAAGGTGGAGCTTGAACCCTACGAAACAGTGAACCCGCTTACAGGCAAGAGCGCGACATACTATAAATGGGTGAGCAGTAATTCCCTCGGCTATTCGGTAATGAGTGACAGCGGTTATGCGGTTTATGATATGCTGCATGACGAGCTTGATAAGTCTTTCGTGCGGTCAAGAAGATACGACCTGGATCCGAAGATAGATATATGGGGCGATGATACATACGAAACGGGACGTTTCAAGAACTACTACACCATGTCCGCGGGTTTCCCGAGGGACATCGTGGATGTGTACTATACAAGCGAACGCGACAAGGATTACGAGACATTCTACGGGCTTTCCTTTGAGGGTGCCAAGGAGAAACCTGTCATCTACCTCTATCCCGAGGAGCCTTCCGATGTTACCGTAAAGGTGGAGTTCCCGCTCGGCGGCGAGCTTACCTGCACCTATCCCGAGTACAGCAGCGGCTGGAGCGTGACCGCTATGCCCGACGGCACGCTGTACGACAGTAACGGCGACGAATACTACTGCCTGTACTGGGAGGGCGTGAGCCGCGATACAATGGACAGCAGTGAAGGTTTCTGTGTAAAGGGCAGCGACACCGCGGCGTTCCTGCGTGAAAAGCTGATGTATATAGGGCTCACCGCGCGTGAGGCAAACGAGTTCATTATCTATTGGCTGCCGCGTATGCAGGACGCGCCGTACAACGTGATAACGCTGCACACGGCGGATTACGCCCGCAGCGTGCCGCTTGATGTTTCACCCGCGCCGAACAGCATGATACGAGTGTTTATGACGTATTACGCCTCCGACGAGCCTGTGGATATACCTGAACAGCGGCTCCCGCATTATGACCGTGAAGGCTTCACTCTCGTTGAGTGGGGCGGAGCACAGAGCATTGAGCGGTAATGTGCTGCAAAGACAGGAAAGTATCTCTCTGAAAGGAACATTACTTTGGAAGACGAAGCAATTGTCGAGCTGTATCTCGCCCGCGACGAATCAGCCATATCCCATACCTCGGAAAAGTACGGCAGCAAGCTGAGGAGCCTTGCAAAACGCATCACAGAGGACGATTTCATGGCGGACGAGTGCGAGAACGATACATACATGAAAGCGTGGAACAGCATACCGCCGCATGAGCCGCGGACATACCTGTTCGCGTTCCTTGCGCGTATCACAAGACATCTTGCGCTGAACCTCTGTGAAAAGAACCGTACGCAGAAACGAAGCGGGACGTTCGTGGATCTCGGCGAGGAGATCGAGAGCGTTATCGCCGCGCCGGACAACACGGAAAGCGTTGTGGACGATATGGTGCTCAGGGAGTCGCTTAACAGGTTCCTTGCGGAGCTTGATGAGGAAAAGCGGAACATATTCCTGCGGCGCTACTGGTTCTTCGATGATATTGAGACACTTTCGGACAGGTTCGGCTATTCCCGGAGCAAGATAAAATCATTGCTTATGAGACTTCGCGGCAAGCTGCGTGAGCATCTCGAAAAGGACGGCATAGGCGTCTGAAATATAGGGGATAAGCGTCCTCCCGCTGCCGGAGCATTCCGGGCGGGAGGATTTTTTTGTTACGCTATTGATTTGTCCGCTGTTTCATGTTATAATGGTAAAAGGGAAAGTTTAAGCTCGGGAGGGCATCGGGAATATGTTTACATGGAATTTCCAGTATGTATCAAAAGCAAGACTGATAGAGACCCTTTCGCCGCTCATGCTTAATGAGCAGAAGGGCGATGTTCTTGTGCGCATACATACCGCGATACACCTTGAAGAAGAGGCTGTGGATATTGCGAGGACGATAAAGCAGATAATACCCCGCGCAATGATATTCGGCACAAGCACTTCCGCTGTTCTCTGCTGGGGAAAGCTCATGCCCAATCAGTGCGTGATATCGGTGACGACAATGAAGCACGGCTCCGTAAAAGCGGTGCTCCAATCTACCTATGACAGTGATACCGGAAAGCCCATGTCTCCCGATGAGATCTGCATGAATATAAAGTCCGCGCTGATAAACAGCGACACAAAGCTTCTGCTTACCTTCGTTACTCTGAAGTACCCGGACGCGTTCAGGCTTGTCGAGCGCTGCAACGAGTATTTTCCTCACATACCCATGGCGGGCGGCGTTGCAGGAGTACCCGATATGAATCAGCTGAAATATATAGATTCCGGGTTCGTGTTCAATGAAAAGGGCTGGTCAAGCAAAGGCATTATCGCCGCTGCTGTAAGCGGCAGGGAGGTAGAATGTTTCAGCTCCTTCGCCACAGGCATACAGGACATCAGCGAGGATATGGAGATAACCGGAACATTCGGAAACAGCATACTTACCATAGACGGGAAGGACGCGGCGGAGGAATACAAAATGGGGCTTACCGGAGATATCGGGAAGCACCAGGAGCTTCTGACGCTGTTTCCGTTCGTGTATTCCGATAACAGCGACATACCGATTTTTTTCAAGCTCGACGAGAATACCAGCATAGGCAAAAGATATCCCGAAAGCAATATACTGAACGAGGAGCTGTATGCAGCCTCCCCGGACATCGACAGAAATACGAAACGCAGTCTGATAACCGCGGCGTACAATGTTGAAACGGGTAAAAAGATACGCAGGGCGTTCATATATGACCGCAAGATAATCGCGGACAACAGAGCCCTTTTCCGACGTGTCGAAAACTTTGAGAAGGCGGAGACGATATTCGCATATACCTGCGTGACGCGCTCTGAAATATACTCAAACTGCACAAAGTGGGAGATATCGGCATACGAGAACTCCAATATGTGCGGCTGTCTTACCTACGGCGAGATAGTTTATGTGAACGGCAGGAACGTGCTTTCAAACTGTACCTTCACTATAACTGCTGCCGGGGAGGAAAAGACTGTTCAGCAGTACAACCCTTATGCGCTGACCCGGACGGATTCGCTCGCGGCGGATAACCATGACCTGATAAGGCGGCTTATGGATATAGAGCAGCGCTTTGAGCTTATGGACGAGTCCGCCTCTGCCGACAGACTCAAAAAGTTCGTAAAGGACTGTGAGCTTAAGCTGCTGTATTCCGAGAGGGAAGAGATACCGGGTACTGCGGCTCTGAATATGGATATAAATCTGCACGGCTACGACAGGATATGCATAATCAACGTGTTCGATACGGCAAGTATGGACGCGGTGTTCCCGGAGCAGCTTGTGAAGCTCACTCACCGCAGCTATCTGTCAAAGTGTGTGAGCTATGCCAAGCAGCGGCACTATAACGTGTATCATATAAGTGACTGGATGGTGGCGATAGCCGCACCGTCGTATATGCTCCGGCTATCGGTTTTTGTTAAGAATATGCAGGCGCTCCAGCGTCAGCTTTTTGAAGCGTCGAACGACCATATCGCCATAGTTCCCATGTTCTGCGTGCTTGACGGCTGTACCGCCGAAAGCCTTGAAGCATCGTACAATTCCGCGAGGATAGAGATGATGAAACGGAATATCCAGTTCTATATCCATGATTCGCGCTCGGAGCAGGTAAACGTTGAGCGGCTGCGGGAGCGCAGCCACATGGTGAATGTCATCAACTACGCGGTGTCCCACGACAAGGTGATACCGTACTATCAGGGTATCCGTGACAACAAGACCGGCACCATTCATCACTATGAGTCGCTTATGCGCCTTGAGGACGAGAACGGCAGGATATATCCGCCAGGAAGTTTCCTCGATACCGCGCGCACCTTCGGGCTGCTGTACGATGAGATATCCTACACCATGGTGAGAAAGGTGTTCGACAAGTTTGAGAACATCGAAGACATAAGCGTGAGCATAAATCTCGGCATACGGGATATAAGCAACGATATACTGTTTGAGTACATCTGCGGGCGGCTCGCGTCGATGCCGCACCCGGAGAACTTCGTGTTCGAGATACTCGAAAACGAGGATATCGAGGACTATGACAGGATAATGAGCTTTGTGGCGACTATCCAGTCACTCGGAGGAAAAATATCCATCGACGATTTCGGCAGCGGTTACTCAAATCTTCGTCATATTGCGAACATACACTGCGATTACCTGAAAATAGACGGGTCTATCATAAAGAACTGCTGCACCGATGAGCAGTCGGAGAACCTTACACGGCTAATCGCGCTCTGGAAGAAGATAAGCAGCAATAAATTCAGCCTTATCGCAGAATTTGTGGAAAACAGCGACATACAGGAAATGATGCTGAGATACGATATAGATTTTTCGCAGGGCTATCTGTTCTCAAAGCCTGCGCCTGAGCTTATGACGCCGGTAAAAACTTCGGAGGTCTGAAATATGTCTGAAAGCAAGAAGATCATCGGGCTGATGTTGGAAGATATTTCGTCGGATTATTCGAGAGTGTTCATAGACAATGCGAGAAAGGCGATACCGGAAAAGAGAGGGGTGCGTCTCGCGGTTATATCCGGCAGATACACGGACAGCGATGTCCCGGTAGATTCCCGTTCATACAGTGAGGTGTACAATACTGTCTTTCAACTTGGCGAGATGTGCGGACTTGACGGGCTGATCATCCACCCGGGAACTCTCAATGCCGGGAAAATGGCGCTTCTGGAAAGGACTACGCGAGGAGTTCTTCGGGATATCCCGAAAGTCATAATATCCAGTGCTCTCGACGGGTACACGACGATAAGCTATGACAATACCACCGGTATCCGTGAGGCAATAGAGTTCCTCGTGAACGTTGATGGGATAACAAGTATATGTATGCTCGGCGGGCGTGAGGATAATTATGAAGCTAATATCCGAAAGAACACATACATTGAGTGCCTGCGTTCTCACGGCATTATGTTCCGACCGAGTATGTTCGAGGCTACGGATATGTGGACTGACTGCGATGACGCGGCGGAACGGCTCCTTGAACGCAATCCCGATGTCCGTGCGATATTCTGCGTGAATGACAGCGTCGCTGTTGGGCTGTACAGAGTCATGGAGCGGCGCGGTATGGTGCCGGGCAAGGATATTATCGTGTTCGGCTTCGACAACACGCGAATGGCAGAAACCATGAGACCTCCGCTCGCTTCTGTCGGCGCGGAGAGCGCAACTATCGGTCAGAGAGCGGTGGAGATGCTGCTTGCGAAGATGAACGGTGAGACCGTAAAGTCCGAGAAGATACGCACAAAAATGTACGGACGGGCATCCTTCGACTATACGGCTTATGAATACTCCTTACGGGATCTTATCAAGGGCGACCGCGATTTTATCTACCGTATGTTCGATGACTGCTTTTACCGCTACCGCAACGATATGATCGACAGGGAAGCGGTGGATCTGAAAAGGCTTTACTATGAATTCATATCGCGTATGCTGAGGGCGATGAACGAACGATATCTGAGCATAGAGGAATTCAACGATATAGGAAGACTTATCGACATTTTCTTTGACGAGGACGCAATGGAATACACCGATTCGGCAAAGCTGATACAGTGCGTCAACCGTCTTCAGAACGCTATTGCCGCGGCTCAGAAAATGCACGGAGTTAATATCAATACATACATAAACAGACTTTTTCTGCGCATGAAGGACAAGGCGCTTTCCGTGGTGGCAGACAAATGCGGCAGCATAATAAAGCACGAGACAGAGACACAGGCGAAAATGAAGGAGTTTCTCGTGAGAGCAGGTATGGCGGAAGGCGTCCGCGGTCTGTTCTCTCAATTCGGGGTACTCGGTATCAGGAACGGGGCGGTTTATCTTTTCGATGAAGATGTAAGGTATGAGCCCGGCAAGGATACACCGTTCCCGGATCATGTGCACCCGATATGCGTGATGAAGAACGGCGAGCTTTACATGATGACGGACGAACGCAGAAAATGCCGCCTTGATGAGATGCTCACAAGGCGCGACCTTTCGTCAAGGTGCAGGGGGTACGCTGTGTTTCCGATATTATGCCGCGACCATATCTTCGGGGTGTTCGTAAGTGAGCTTGAGGACGATATATGCGCACGCGGCGAGCTTATCGCAATGGAGCTCGGACGTACTATTTACCTTGACCGCATATCGGGGAGGGTGTCTTAGTACCCGCATAGGCGCGGAAAATATAATTTAGGGAGACAATGGGGAAGGAACAATGAAGGATATAAAAAACAAACGGTTCAGACAGCTGAAAAGGAGCCACGCATGGGTGTATATACTGTTGTTTTTCATACTGTCTGTCATTACTCTGGTGGTCTCGCTTGAGTTCCTGCTCGCGTTCATAAACTACATCACCGATGAGAAGCTTTCCGAGGTGTATCGCGACGCGTCTGCTTTAGCCGAGATGTATGACAGGCTTTCAGCTGACGGCGGAGAAGGCTTTGACACATACATCGCAGACGCGGGAAAAAGCGTGAAGGTATTCGATGAGGGCGGAAACGAGATATACAGCTGCGGAGAGCTCGGCATAAGCGGTAATGAGGACTCGCAGACCGTCCGCGTCAAAAACGCGGATGTCGAGGTCATTACCGAGCCCGGTACGAATATGATACTCACGGACAAAAGCGGCAGAAGCTTTCTGAATTTCTTATATATCATTACTCATACTCACGACTATATTACGCAGGAGGTTCGCGATTCTATACGGATCGATGACATCGAAGAAGCCGATGACATCTTTGACGAGGACTACTACCTTTCGGGCGGACATACCGAGCCGGATCTCGCGTATATCCCGGTCTGGGTGGTCTGTCCCGTAAGAGGCGGAAGAATGGTGGTGTCCGAGACCATTGCAATGGACATAAAGGACGTTGAGCTGTTCATGTCGTTCATTGTAGTCGTTGCGCTTATGATGGCAACGGTGTTCATCATACTTCTCGTGAACATCATAAGCGGCGCTGTAAGGAGAAACCGTACTCTGAACGTTTTCTTCACCGATATCGTGACGGACGGACACAACCTTATGTGGTTCCTCATAAAGGGGCAGCGTTTTATCACAAGGATAAGCAATCGCAGCGCGCGGTTCGCGGTCATCAACATCTGTTTCGTGAATTACAGGAATTTCTGTATCTGTCACTCCGTGGAGGAGGGCGAAGAGATGCTGCGCCGTGTGTATAACGAGATAAAGCGCAATGTCACGCCGAAGGAGATGCTCGCGCACTGTTCGTCCTCAGATTATGCGGTGCTGATGCAGTTCACCGATGCAAACGCGCTTGAAGCCCGCGTGAGGACGCTATTATCCGCTCTCGCCTGCATAGACCGTGAGCACAGGCTCGCGTTTCATGCCGGGATATATGTTATAGAGCCGGACGGCACCGTCCTTCCCGACGGGAATGTGCTGCACAGACGAGGTATAGATCTTGAGACGCTGTATAACAATGCCTGCACAGCCCGCGAGACTCTTGAGGGAAGTGACAGCATGGGCGTGGCATTCTTCGATAACAAGCTCGTTGACGAGCGCAGATGGGTCGATGCGGTGCAGGAGCGTCAGGCGGCGGCTATAGCCAACGAGGAATTCATGGTTTACTATCAGCCGAAGTATGACCCGAGCACCGACCGGCTCAAAGGCGCCGAGGCGCTCATACGCTGGCAGTCGCCGGAGTTCGGTTTTGTGCCGCCGGGACGTATAATCCCCATATTCGAGAAAAACGGATTCATCACCGAGATAGATCACTACATGATCTCACACGTGGCGAGAGACCAGAAGTCATGGCTCGACAGGGGACTTAACTGTGTTCCCGTTTCTGTCAATGTTTCCCGCGCCCACTTCATTGAGAGCGACCTTGCCGAGCAGATACGCGATATGGTTGACAGGGAAGGCTGTCCGCACTCGCTTATTGAGATAGAGCTTACCGAAAGCGCGTTCTTTGACGACAAGAAAGCTATGATAAGCACCATTTCCCGGTTGAAGAGCTACGGTTTCGCGGTGTCCATGGACGATTTCGGGTCGGGATATTCCTCTCTCAATTCGCTCAAGGATATGCCGCTTGATGTGCTGAAGCTCGATGCGGAGTTTTTCCGCGGAGAAAGTGAGGAAGGACGCGGCGAGATAGTTGTGGCTGAGGCGATAAGGCTTGCCAAAAATCTGAATATGCGCACTGTCGCGGAAGGCGTCGAGGTGCGCGAACAGGTGGATTTCCTCGCTTCACAGGGCTGCGATATGATACAGGGTTACTTCTACGCCAAGCCCATGCCCGGCAGCGATTTTGAGAATCGCATGATAGCCGGGATAAAGCCCAAGGACGAGGTGTGAACCTCGCGAAACATACAAAACAAACGGTCTTTCGCATTTCTTAAGCGAAAGACCGTTTTTAGATATTGTCTCGTTTTTTTGAATGATATGTCACACTGTCACGACAGTTTCCTCAGATAAAGCAGCCCGATAGTCTGTGAGCCGCAGTTTGCTGCGATAGTTGCTGAGGCGTCGGTGACGCTTACTTCATCGAATTTTACTATACTGTCGATCTCGGCTCTGACTTCGTTTATCAGACCGACGCTGAAACCCGCGTGGGTGATGAAAAGCAGGGAAGTGTCGATATCCGAGGTGTGCTTTAGTCCATGTCGGATATAACGCACGGCACATTTTTCCATATTTCCGAAGCCCACTCCGCTTACAACGACCTTACCATGTCTCACCGAGAATACAGGGTGCAGGTGCAGCAGGTCGCAGAAACGCTCCGCGGTGCGTCCCATAAGCCCGTTGCGGTACATCTGCGCCGGGTTGCGGGATATGAACGAAACATTCAGTTTTTCACGCATGGACTCTATTGCGAGAACGATAGTTTTCGCCTCGCTCCCGCCGTTTCGCATTTCCGCAGCTTTCAGTACAAGCAGCGCAGTCCCCGTGGAAAGTGAATGCGAATCCACCACGTGTACTCTTTTTGAGTCCTCACCGAGCTGCCCGAGAGCCATCATTGCACGGTCATACGACTCGCTCACGCCCGAGGAAACGGCAATGTGGATAAGCTCGCTGCAATGCGAGAGGTGCTTGCGGAAGAACTCCGCATATTCCTCCACGGAGGGCTCGTCGGTCATGAGTATTTCTCCGCCGTTTTCATAGTATTCCACCACATTCTGCGACGTTATCTCGTCAAAATCCCTGAACGACCCGGATTCGGTGATAACGTAAAAACGGATAATGTCGATGTCATTTTCTTCGGCTATCTGCTGGGTGAGGTCGCACGCACTGTCGGTAGTGATATCTATACTGTTCTTACTCATCGGCATCTCCCTCCCTGAGCGACGCCGCAAGCTCTGCCGCTCCGTCGTAGTCGAAGTCATCTATCATACTTTTTACCTGCCCGAACACATCTGCGAGACCTATCCCGTCATATCTGTATCCGCAGGCTTCATCTGCCGCAGCTGCCGCGGCATCGCGGTCGAAATTCTCACAAGCGGACACAACGCTGTCTATCAGCTCGTTCAGCTTTCCGCTGTCTATATCCGTAAGTTCACTGCTGTCGGAGGGCGTTTCGGGCGTAACGGATATGCCGTGCTGTTCAAGATATTCTGCGGCGCGCTCCGTCACCTTGTCGTAAAGCTCCAGCAACTCGTCCGTGCGTTTAGCTATTATCTCTGTGTTTCCTGCCTTTCCCGCAAGTTCGATAGTCTTTGCGAGCTCCGACAGTTTCACCGCGCCAACGTTCAGTGAAACACTCTTGAGTGCGTGGACAGCTATGATATACTCCCCGATATTTCCGTCGTCGCGGAACCCGCGCAGAGCTGCCTTTGTCTTTTCGCTGTCTCTTACATAGTCGCTGAGGATCTCGCCGTAAAGCTCCTCGTTTCCTCCGGTGTAGCGTATGCCTGCGGCAGGATCGAAAAGTCCTTCGGAGTTATCCGACTGCACCGCCGCAGTCGGGTCACTCTCATTTATGATCTGCGGCTCCTCGGAAACTATCATAAGTTCATTCGGCAGATATGCGCGTAATATCCTGTCAAGAGCGCCTGTGTCGATAGGCTTTGCGAGAAAATCGTCAAAGCCGTTTTCAAGGAACATCTTGCGGGCGTTGTTCACGGTATTTGCGGTGAGTGCGACTATCGGCAGCTTACCGAAATAGTCGCCGCCCTTCATACGTATCTTCGCGGTAGTTTCCACGCCGTCCATTTTCGGCATCATGTGATCCATGAAGACTATGTTATAGTGCGGTTCGTGATCCACCATCCAGAGCGCTTTTGCGCCGCTCTCGGCAACACTCACGTTCATGTTGTAGGGCTTCATTATGCCGACCGCGACTTTAAGGTTTATCAGATTATCATCGACGATAAGCACTCTCGCGTCGGGTGCGGTAAATCCCGCGGGCGTACCCGCGCTTACGGTATATAGATCGTCGTTGTTTATCGCGGCAGCGACAGACAGCGAGTAGAACGGCAGATAGATGCTCTGGATCCCCGCAGGTGTCTTGACGGGGTTTACGCGGCTCTGGACAAGGAATACCCTGATACGCCCGCTGAGTTCCTTTATGCGGTGCTCGTTGCAGATGTAATTGTAACGGTCGGTGAACAGCATATTTGTCAAACCTTCGTCTATAAAGTGTCTGACTTTGTCTATGTCATTCGTGAACCGCATATCTATGCCGAGCTGCTTTCGCATATCCGTGAGGAGACGAAGGTATTCCTCGGCGGATCCAGGCATCATTCCATGGCTGCCGAAAAGGCATACCGCATGGATATCCTTTGCGTCGCGCACGGTTATCATGCGCTTCTTGTCCGCGACCTTGAGGGGGATAGATATCCTGAATTCCGAGCCCTTGCCGAACTCGCTGGAAACATTGATAAATCCGCCCATACTCTCCGCAAGGCGCTTGCTTATGGCAAGACCGAGCCCCGTTCCCTCGACTGAGCGGTTGCGCTTGGTGTCAACGCGCTGGAAGCTTGTGAAAAGCTTCTCAATATTCTCCGGGGTTATGCCGATACCCGTATCCTTTACCTTGATATCGAGGTTCACGCCGTAATCCCGCGGAGAGCACTCTATGTCAAGCTCGACATATCCCTTGTTAGTGTACTTTATGCCATTGGTCATCAAATTTACAATTATCTGTTTCAGGCGTATTTCATCGCCCACGAGCAGCGAAGGCATTTCGGGATCGGCATGAACGAACAGGTCAAGCGGCTTCTCACCGAGACGCGAGACCGAAAGGCTCACAATGTCGTTTATCATGGACGACAGCTCAAATTCGTTCTCGATTATTTCAAGCTTGCCGGATTCTATCTTGGAGAAATCAAGGATATCGTTGATGATGCCGATAAGGCTGCGGCTTGCAACGGCGATATCGAGAGAATACTCGCGGACGCTTTCGCTGATATCTTCCTGAAGTATCATCTCGTTCATGCCGATGACCGCGTTTATAGGCGTCCGTATCTCGTGGGACATATTGGCAAGGAACGAGCTTTTGGTCTCGTTTGCCGCGTTTGCGGCTTCCATTGCGGTACCGAGCTGACGCATTATCGCGCGTGAGCCTATGAACGTCCATATTATGCCGACCGCAAGGCTTACAAACAGCGCTGCGATTATCGTCCATACAAGTATATGCTCAGACCTGTGCAGCACGCTGTCGGAGATCGCCGTAACGACATACCAGCCGCAGCAGTCGATGATGCTCGTGAACATATCCCGATCAACGCCGTCGTAGTCTTTCAGCTCGATGCGTGTGCTGCGCGTGCGCTGGATATTACGGACTAATTCATTATACCTGCCGTCGGGAATATCTCTGAGGTTGAGCGGCTTGCCGTCGATAAAGCCATATTCGGGATTTGGGTGAGAGGCAATGCCGAGATCTCCGTCAACGAGGAAAATGTAGCTGTTGGCGGGTACGCCCGCTATATTCGTGGTGTTGAGGAATGCGTCGGTGTATATGTCGAGGGCGAGAACGCCCATGAACTTGCCGTGGGAATCATTTATCGCCGCGGAGATAGTCATTACGTAGCTGCCCGTTGAGAGGTCGATGTAGGGCGAAGAGTAGTTTATACTGCGGCTCACGAGACAGCTCTGATACCACCAGCGCTCTCTGAGGTCGATCTCGGGCGCGGTGTAGTAGCCGTTTGCTGTTGTGAGGGTGTTGTCGGGGCTCACGAAGTAGAGGTCACAGATCTCGTTATGGTCGCTGCGCCCCATTACAGCGCTGGAAAGGAACGAGGAAAGGTATCCCGGGTCAAAGTTCCCGATGCTTTCGATAGAAGCGCGCTGATTATCGATTATTTCCTTTTTCGAGGAAAGCCACGCGTTTATGCGCTCGGCTGTGTCATTGGACAGGAAAGCGTAGTGGTCGTATGTCTCGTTTCGGACATTGTACGAGATGATATCCGACGTGCCTTTTACGATAAGCGCAAAAAACAGCAGTATAGCCGCAAGTACAGATATTATCAGCTTTACGCTCACCAGACCTGTTTTCTGCATATCGTCACTTCCTTATCTGACTTTTTTCCATTTACTGGCGATGAAAAATCCCTTTACCTGAAGGAGCAGCTCGTCTCTGCCCGAGTTTTTCAGAACATATCCTTCCGGTCTCATGTGCATGACATTGATAACGCTTGCGCGGTCGCTCACACCTGTGAGGAAAACCACGGGGATATCTGCGGTACGTTTATCCTGCCGCATTTTTTCAAGTGTCTGGGCTCCGCTCATGACGGGCATATCGTAGTCAAGCAGTATAAGCTCGGGAGTATTGGATCTGAGATATTTCAGAGCGTGCTCGCCGGAGCGCACTGCCGTCACTTCGTACATCTCCCCGAGAAACCGCAGCACGGTCTTAAGGTATGTCGTGTCGTCGTCAACGAGCAGTACCCTGCGTTTCTGACCTTTAGGCGACGGCGGGACAGACGCAAGTCTTTCCGCTTTTTGTACGAGCGCCTTGACATCGAACGGGCGGATAAACCTGTACGCGATATAATTCGGTGGGATGACCTCCTCGACACGCAGCATATCTCCCTCGTAGCCGATGACGCACAGCGGTTTCTCCTCCTCCGCGGTAATATCGCGAAGCTTTTCGAGCAGCTCACGCGAGTCATCTATATACTCGCCGAGGTAGAGGAATATGATATCCGTGTCGAACAGCTCGGGACCTGCTTTTTCAAGCTTCGGCGGGACTAATGCGGTCTCAAATCCCGCTTTCTCCAGGTTTTCCTCAATGGATTCTATCATAAACCCGGAGCTGTCGTGTATTATCAAAGCCTTCATAGCAGCCCGCCTTTCCGCTGACCGTTTTTTACAATATATTTACAGTATATCATAAAAACGGGTCACTGTCAATCAATTATGCTCAATTGTGCTTTTTTTGCTGAACTCACAGCCGCAGTAATTCTGACGGTAGAGCCCGTACTGATGTGACAGTTCTATGGAGCGTTTGTACCCTCCCGATTTCTTGAAATCCGAGAACAGGTAAGGCACTCCGACACGTGCCGCTTCCTCTCCGCCTATCTCGTTGAGCTTCGCAGCATTTTTATGGGGGCTTATGGACAGGGTAGTGGTGAAATAGTCAAAGCCTCCTGCTTTGGCGGCATCGGCAGCCTCCGACAGTCTGAGCCGATAGCAGCGGAAACATCTCTCGCCGCCCTCAGGCAGCTCCTCATAGCCCTTGGCGGCAGCGTAGAAACGCTCAGGGTCGTATCTGCCCTCGGAGAAGGTCACAGGATAGACCGCGGGCTGCTCGGATATCAGCCGTTTCAGCTCGCCTACACGCTTTTCATACTCCCCGCGGACGGTTATGTTGGGGTTGTAGTAAAATACCGTGATGTGAAAGTGTGAGGTGAGGTACTCAAGCACGTAGCTGCTGCACGGGGCGCAGCAGCAGTGCAGCAGCAGCGTCGGAACGCGTCCCTCCGTTTCGAGCTGCGCCAGCCGCCTTTCAAGCTCCCTGCGGTAGTTCACGGCGTTCATTTCGCTGCGCCTGCCTTTGCCGCGAAGATCTCCGATGTCTCGGCAGCGCTTCCCGAGAGCACGCTGTTCTTGTCGAGTATGATAAGCTCGTTCTCCTTGTCTTTAAGGAAGAAGCCTGTCTTTCCCTCGTTCATCTCGGTTATGCTGTCCCAGCCGATGACCTTTACGGGGCGGTTGTCACGGACTATCACGATATTGCTGTCCGATACCGAGCACACAAGTCCGTCGCGGGAATTCAGTGCTTTCAAGAGCTTATCCGCGGTGGAGTTTACGGTAAGCACCATGAACACGATCACGCCCGCCGCCAGGAGCAGCGCACACCCCGTAAGCACCAGCATTATCGGGCTTTGTGTCATCACAAAGCCGATAATGCCGAGTATCGGCATTACCGTAAGGCAGCTTGCGCATAATATCATAGGCACAGACTGCTTCAGCGTCGTGCCGGTCATTGCCGAGCGCACATATTCGCGAACGCTTTTTTCTCCGCATCTCATGTCAAAATCCGTCATCAGAATAACCTCCCGAGAATTTCAAATACAGGACCTTTCTGCCACAGGAACGTGGACAGCGCTATCCCGATACCCTCGCCCTGTCCTACCGCGAAGTCCGCGGGTCTTCCTTTGGGAAGTCCGTACCCCGCGCAAAGGTTCATTATTACGCCCGCGTGAGTAATTACGGCAGCGCGGGTTATCTGCTCGTGCATCATGTCCTTGAATATCTCCTCAAGCCCGTCCAGACAGCGCAGCGTGAACTCTTCCATCGTCTCGCCGCCGGGCGCCTTGGCCTGGAAACCACCCTTTATCCATTCCGTATATTCCGGAAGGTCTTCAAGCTCGCTTTGTGTTTTGCCCTCCCATTCGCCGAAGTCGCACTCGGCAATGTTGTCCACCTGCCTGACATACCTGTCGGGGTAGATAATGTCCGCCGTTTCAAGACAGCGTTTCAGCGGGCTCGTATAGACCTTCTGCACATCAGGGTACAGATGGTCGTGAGCGTACCGCGATACCGCGGCATATCCCTCGTCGCACAGCGGCAGGTCTGTGAGCCCGATATACCGCCCTTCAAGGTTTCCCTGGGTGATGCCGTGGCGGATAAGATACAGTGTATAGTTTTTCATAGATTTCCCCTTACTGTCAGTAGTGAATTACGCTTAAAAAAATAGACAATTTGTTGATTTTTTGTCGAATTTGCCGCTTTACAAAATCTTTACCTTGTGTTATAATAATATTACGTAGTCTTATGCTTACCACATCTGACCATGCAGATATGAAAGATAATAAACCATACACATCATGCATTTTGAAAGGTTTTGAAAGACATGAATTCAGATTTTCCGAGGATACTTGCGCTCCTGCGCAAAGAAAGACATATAAGCCAGAAAGCAGCAGCAGCAGACCTCGGTGTCGCGCAGGCGCTGCTGTCGCATTATGAAAAGGGCAAGCGTGAGTGCGGGCTCGATTTTCTTGTGCGTGTTGCCGATTATTACAATGTTTCTACCGATTATCTGCTCGGACGCTCGGCTATGACATCGGGAAGCGTCATCACTGAAAATGACATTCCCGACGCGGAAGTCCCCTCAAAGGCACAGGCAGGCAGCAATATCTCCGTCAGCCTTTCCAAGAAACTGCTGATGAACAGCATTGACATTGTTTACAATCTGCTCGCGAAGATAGACAATGCCCACATGACGAGCGCGGTCACGTCGATACTCACATACAATATCTACAAGGTGTTCAGACTTGTCTTCCGTGCGAACAAATCCAATTCCCAGACCATGTTCGAGATACCCGATGAGCGCGCCTGCCATACCGCAGACGCAGGTATCCACCTTGCCGAGGCTGACCTTGCCGCGCTCTCAAAGGAGATTAGCAGCGATACCGAGATATCGACGCTGCTGATAGAAAAGGAATACCCGAAACAGTCGGTCGCCCTGCTCAACCTGATAAAGAGCAGTGAAGCGCAGCTCAAAAAGCATATGTGAGCGGACTCCGCATTTAAGGGTACCTCTAAAAAACGCTTTGAAAAGAGAAAATGAGATAGCCGCGTCGGATACAAGGAAAGCCGACGAAGCCGGGCTGGCGCCCGGTTAGGAGGTTTGACGCAGTAGACGGCGTGGATAGCTCCTTTTCTCTCAAATTGGGTTTTTAGAGGTTC
>JAGBLA010000216.1 GCA_017635675.1 Ruminiclostridium sp. | reverse complement strand
GTGTTCATGCATTCCTTCCGGCATCTTCGAGAAGAAGTTTCCGACACCCATAGACGGTTCAAGAATGTTTCCGTTCTCAAAACCGAACTGTCCAAGAGCCTGATAAATGCAGTCCGTAACCTCCGGAGGAGTATAAAAGCTCGTAAGCGTAGATTCACGCGCCGCGCTGTATTCATCGGGAGTAAGCAAAGCCCTTAACTGTGCCTGTTCTGCCGCCCAGCTATCCGGAGCCGCTTCACTGAGACTTCCGCCTGCCCTGTCCGCTGCTAAATCAGTAGTAAACGCCTGCGGTATGCCGCCCCAGCCGGAGTATTTAGCCATAACAGCCTGTTCTTCGGGAGTAGCGAACCTGTTCTCCGCTTCGACCTTTCGTAATGTCTCAATAGCTGCAACATTAGCACGGAACTTTGCCTTTGCACCCTTGACCTCGCTGCCCTCATGGTAATGATATGTGACCGGAGTTCCGGATTTAGGCTCCTTCTTCGGTGTCATCATTATTTCGGGAGCATTGACCACAGGTGTACTTGCAACAGGCTTTTCCTGCTTCTGCACCTCTGCCACAGGTTCTATGAACTGTTCTTCCGCAGCCGGCTCTGTATGCTTTTCTTCCTCTCTTTCGGGAGTCGGTTCCGACGGAATATCGGCAGCAGGAGTATCAATCTCGGTCTGCGATATTTCATCTGCAACAGGAGCTTCAACCGTATTTCCCATTGTTTCGGTTGGTTCGGTATTATCCAAAATGCTGGGCAATGAATCCAGTTTCAAGCGTTCAAGCTCACCCGCGATCTCGTCTATGCTCTCAGCATTGCACAATTTCAGAAACTGTTCGGTGTCCTTTATCTGCACCAGTGCATTTGTTGTAGTAGCCATAAACTCGGCAGCTACAGCTTTCAGCTCCGGCTTTTCGCCGTAAGTTTCCCATAAGCCGCCGTCCACAGCCGTGAGATCACGTTCGTAAGCGGTGTACTCTATACCGCCGTCCTTGCGTTCAAGCACAATGAATGTCTCGTCCTGCGCCTCCATAAATACCGCTCTTTCAGCCGCTTCTTCCGGAATCGGTTCATCAGTATGCTGTGGAATGCTCTCAAAAGCCGCCGCCTTCAACTTTGCAAGCTCCGCAGGAACATCAAGCTCGGTATTCATATCCGCTATCTCAAAGAACATATCATAGTCGGTTATTTCAACAAAATTCGATATTTCCGAGCCCGAAAGCTGTGCAACTGCTTCGGGAAGCGCGATAGCTTCCTCCATTTCCCACACACCGCCGTCAACAGGTGTAAGATCAGAAGCATACAGTGTGTACTCTATGCCCTCATCGACTTGCATAACGGAAATAAAGGTCTCGTCACGAACGTCCATGAATATGGCGGCTTCTTCCTCGACTTCCGCAGGAAGTACCGGTTCGGGTATCTCAACGCTGTCGGGCATATTGTTAATCGCGTCCGCTTTCAGCTCCGCGAGCCTTGCTGGTACATCCCCCTCATACTCCATTTCCGACAATTCAGAGAACAATTCCGTATCTCTGATCTCCGCGAGATTTTTCTGCTCGGTTCCTATGACCTGTGACGCAGCGAAACGAAGATCGGCAGTATTCATATTTTCCATAATGCCGCCGTCAATGACCATTAGGTCGGGAGCGTACATTGCGTATTCCACGCCGTCCACGGTATTCGCCACATAGACAAAGCTCTCATCGTTTATGTCCATAAAGATAGCGGAGCGCTGCTGTGTTTCGGCAGTCGAAGTCTGCACGGGGGCAGGCGTTTCCGGTTCCTGCTCTATTTCGGCAGTTTCCGTGACCTCCTGCTCCGGTTCTTCCTGCTCAGGCTCATCAGTTTCAGCCTCCACTCCCTTTTTAGCGAGAATATCCGAGTAGTCAATACCATATTCATCAAGAACTTTCTTTGCCTGTTCAAAAGCGTACTGTTCGAGGAAATCTGTCGGATCACATCTTTCAAGGTCGCGCTTTGCGTCCTTTATACGTTCTTCTGTTTCAGCCTGCGAGATATATTTCCCTTCGGTAATAAGGCGGTCTATACGCTCCGCAACCTCGTTCCACTTCATCAGAATATTGCATTTTACCTTGTCCAGCGAATAATCGGTTTTGGTGTAGCGGATTCCTTTTGAATCGTGCCATTCGTCATAGCCCATTCTGCTTGAACCGCCCTCACCGAACTGCTGTTTGAGAAAAGTTATGCGCTCCTTTTCGTCCTCGTGCTGTTCAAAATATTTTGCAATACTGAACTTGCCGTGTCTGTAACCGTAGTGTTCAAGCAGGAGCTTGTCCTTTTCATCTTCTGTAATAAAGAGCTTCGGCATATACTCAAAGT
>JAGBLA010000215.1 GCA_017635675.1 Ruminiclostridium sp. | reverse complement strand
GCTTATGTTCGTTGTAGGAACACTCGTTTATCTGACTATGCTGCACTTCAATCTTACGGTGAGAACATTCCTGCAGATCTCGGAATGTGATATATCCAAGCGCTCGGAGAATTATTCCTATTCACCCGACAATACGTACAGAATAGTAATGTATGTCGATGACGCAGGCAATGAGAGAAGCCTTACTACTTATTATATCGAAAAGACGGAAGACGATGTAAAGCTGCCGTACCTTAACTGCTACAAGCACCTGTACAGTCAGAAGGTACTCGTTACTATGGATCAGTCGTCGGTGGTTTATAAATGGCTTAACAATGACGATCTCTACATTGACGGAAGAGCGAAGAATATTACTGAGATGTTCAGACAGGCTGAGGAAAAGAGAGAAAACCCTGGTGAAGAAGAAGAAGACACCGAGACCGAGGTGCTGACATATTATGAAACGCATGATTTCGGCGCCGAGGAATACTATGGTACTGCCGAAACGACCGCGGCGGAGGAGGAGGTTATCGAGGCTCAGGTCGAAGCTTCTCCCGAAGCCGGAATGGCAGAATAGTATTATCAGATCAAAATGAAAGGAAGTGAATCCATATTATGTCTCGTCAACTTAATATAGCCGGAAAGAATTCAGATGATATTTACACTTTGTTCTATCCGAGCAATCTGATGAACTTCTGCAGATATGATTTCTCGCTGTTTTTAGAGCATTGTACTGATCTTTGCAGGCTTGCCGCAAGAACAGGTGAATACAATGTTGATGATGTTTATTCCATAAGAAATTCCATTTCGGGCTGTCATAAGTATTACGAGCAGAATATGAGGACTACCTTTGAAAAGATAGTTGTTGACTGTTGGATAGATTATCTTTGCAAGCAAAGTGAGATCGGCGTAAACACGCTTTGGCAGAGCTTTATGAAATGCCGCAATCCCTTTGAAAAGGCGATATTCGGAAGATTGTCCGAGTACCGGTATAATAAGGCTATCAATGAATGGACAAATCTGCTGCGGCTGCAGGAGTACGCACGCGTAAAAACGGATTTTGTATTCGGTGTTAAGCTTTCTTCGCCGCAGCAGGCGGTTTCAAGGGTAAATTACTTTGATCTGCTGTTTAATGTTGCCGCAAATGAACAGGGTTTTCCGATTGGTGAAATAGCGTCGGTAGGCGTATTCTCCGCAGGAAGACTTCCTAATTCTCCGTTCGTGATGAACACCGCCGCAAAGGAAATAGCACGCAACCAGCTCAAAAATATTGAATACAAGGATGTTTACAAATCACGCAAAAACCCCGACCTTACTGATAAGATAGCTATGGACGCGTTCTCGTCGGTGAAAAATTATATCCCCGACAAAAATGACAGCATGGCAAAGACTATAATCAAGTCGCTTTCCTCCGCACCGCAGTATATTTATGTTCCAGGCTCTTTCAAGGCTATAATCGACCTTGAGATAGACGTCTCGGCACAGAGCGGGGCATACCTGCAGAAGTGCGCACGATGCGGCGATTACTACATACGCGACGAGGAATACGATTTCGATTATTGCAGCCGTATCCAGCGTGAGGGCGGTACCTGCCTTGAGCTGATGAAAATCGATGATCCTGAACTTGCGGAGGCTGTCGCGGCAGCAGCGATAGATTTCGATGAAGAACCCGAAGACAAGGACGAGCCGAAGATAATATACGTTGACAAGGATACCGTCACTTCCAAAATGGACGCTTTGTACAAGGAAATGGCTGCACGGGTCAACGTGGATATGACACAGCGGGATTTTTCAATATGGTATCAGCGTGAACTGCGCCTTAAGGACGATATCCTTCTTGGTGAAGCAGGGGAGAAGCAGCTCAACGACTTCATTGAGCTTTCAAGAGGTGACGAGTTCGCGTCCAAAAAGCACGCACCGCTGTTTGAGAAGAAAGAAGAACCTGCTGTTAATGAAACCGACGAGGAAGATGAGCTTACCGATGACGGAAAGCACATCAAAAAGTTCGTATTTGAGAAGATAGACCGTGAAAGTACCACCGCTCCTATTTCCTCACCCGCCGTACCGACTACGCTCGCTGAGTCGGAAAAGGCTGCAATGGATGCGGTGAGAAAGCTGTTCGCTGCGGAAAAGAACAAACCCGGCAGCACATTATCACAGAATGTTCCCAACCGCCAGTCTCCGTATATCCAGCAGACCGGATTTCAGAATTATGACCCGTCAGGTATGCAGGCATACAGCTATCCTTCGCAGTATAACAATACCCCTAATATCCAGCAGCCGCCTTCACAGGGCTTTACTCCCTCAGTACAGGGCTACCCGACAGGTTCACAGTACGGCGGTCAGAATATAACTAATACTGCTGTTCCCCCGAATGCTACTCCGTTCCAGCCACAGCAGCCGTATATGAATAACCAGCCATACGGTCCGCGTCCTGTATCACGTATAATCAAGGGCGGCTCGGCTCAGGCACAGGAATATGCCGCCCGCCAAAAATCGGTCGTTATCCCTAATGGTGATGAAAAGCGTACATCATTCTTAGAACAGATGAGACGCAGCCGTGAAGCCGAGCGGAAGAATTCGGTCGAGGGTGTTTCAGCTGAGGAAAACCGTTTCGTGTCTGTAACACAGGAAAAAGAAACTGATACACGCATATATGAGACGGACGACGATATAAAGGTATTTACACCGAGAAGAAATAACATTTTTGCCGCAAAACAAAACAATGATTACATTGAGCCCTCGCCCTATGAGAAGCTGCGGCAGACAATAGAAGAATACGACAAGGAACGTGTGACTTCCGAGGAGGAAGAGGTCGACGGACAGATCTCCGCCGAGGAGATAGTAAAGCCCTCCGCACCTGCACCTGCAAGCGCTGTTGCCGCGTACCGAGGCTATAACTCGTCTGTAAATCCGGGCAATGATGACGCTAAGTTCGACAAAGCTGATTTCTCGCGGATTCTTGAAGGTATCAAACGTGAGGACGGATTTGCAAGGGACGAAAACCTTGTTGATTCGGACGGACTTCCGGTGTCACATAAGACAAAGCACGTTATGGACGCTCTGTTCAGACCTTCAAAAGCAAGTCCGATACTGCGCGTAAACCTTGACGATGATGATGATGACAACTAAAAGGGGATAATACTATGCCTTCGCTTTCTTTGAGAACTGCGGATTTCACTGACTCCGTCATTCGCAGAATGACAAGGATATCCAATAAATACGGCGCTGTCAATCTTTCACAGGGATTTCCGGATTTTGACCCGCCTGCGGAGCTTCTGAAAAGGCTCACCGAAGTCGCACATGAGGATTTTCACCAGTATTCCATAACATGGGGAGCTCAGAATTTCCGTGATGCGCTTGCCGCAAAATATGAACACTTTTCGGGGCAGAAGATAGACCCTAACGGTGAGGTTGTAGTTACCTGCGGCAGTACCGAAGCTATGATGGCGGCGATGATGAGCGTCACCGACCCGGGTGACAAGGTAATAGTGTTCTCGCCGTTTTATGAGAACTACGGTGCAGATACCATACTGTCGGGAGCGGAACCGATATATGTGCCGCTTGTCCCGCCGAATTTCGGGTTTGACGCGAATGTGCTTGAGGACGCGTTCAGACAGCATCCGAAGGCTCTTATACTCTGCAACCCGTCAAATCCGTGCGGAAAAGTGTTCAGCTATGACGAGCTTAAAACTATTTCAGAGCTTGCTGTTAAATACGATACATTCATCATTACCGATGAAGTTTATGAACATATAGTATTTGAGCCGCATAAACATACATACATCTCAACTCTGCCGGGTATGCGTGAGCGCGTGATACAGTGCAGCTCGCTGTCAAAGACGTATTCAATAACAGGCTGGCGTCTCGGGTACATCATAGCTTCACCGGAGGTCATCGACACCGCGAAAAAGGTGCATGATTTCCTTACCGTTGGCGCTGCGGCACCATTGCAGGAGGCTGCAGTTACGGGTCTTAAGTTCGGTGATGACTATTATGCCGGACTGTGCAGAGAATACACCGAAAAGAGAGACCTGTTTCTTAAAGGACTTGACGCTCTCGGTATCTCACATACTGTCCCGCAGGGTGCGTACTACATTCTGTTGGATATTTCAGAATATGGTTATGAGAGCGACCTTGATTTCTGTGAAAAGCTTGCAGAACGCGTGGGCGTGGGTGCTGTACCCGGTTCAAGCTTTTTTAAGGAGCCGGAGAACAGATATATACGGCTTCACTTCGCGAAAAAGAATGAAACTCTCAATGAAGCGCTTTCCCGTTTGGAAAACATGAAAAGGCTGATGACAAAATAAACTCCGGAAGGGCATTGTAAATATGCGTATCGTTGCACTTATTGAAAATACAAGCGCGTCTGAAAAGCTGAAAGTCGAGCATGGTATATCTCTGTATGTCGAGAACGCGGGAATACGCTATCTTATCGACACCGGAGCTTCCGACAAGATATCATTCAATGCCAAACGGCTCGGTATAGACATTTCCGGCATTTCAGCGGTAATGATCTCGCATAACAACTATGCCCATACGGGCGGTCTTGACGAAGTGTACAAAAACAATAAGGATATACGCATTTATGCCAAAAAAGCCTGTCTTGGCAGCTACTATATGAAACAGTCACTTGTGCGTGTGCACATGAACAAGTTCGGTTATCTGCACGAGGAGCACCCGGAGAACTTTGTACTGTACAACAGCTTTCAGCAGATAGACTCGGGCTTTTTTGCCATGTCAAATGAGCACCCGGACAGTTCTTTCTTCTGTGAAGACAAGAACCTGTATATGAAGAAAGACGGTAAGATCGTGCACGATGACTTCGGGCATGAGTCATTCTATGTAATATTCCCGGAAAATAACCGTCAGGCAGGAGCCGTTGTTGTTGCACCATGTGCTCTTTGCGGCATAACAAATATCCTGCGCACCGTAAGGAAACGCTTTCCAGGATCGCCGATACTGTCTGTGATAGGCGGCTTTCATATAATGGGGAGCACTACCAAAAAGCTGTCATGCACTATCGATCATGTAGAAAAAACAGTAAACGAGCTTATGACGATCGAAACGGGAACCATATATACATTCCACTGCACAGGTATAACCGGCTACGGAATAATGAAGCAGAACCTCGGTGACAGGCTTCAGTACCTTCAGACCGGGGAAGAACTTGCTTTCTGAAAAAATGAACAAAAAGGAGAAGAAAATGAGACCTATCTATGACTGTTTTTCGGAGGATTACAAGTATCCTTTCGGAGCTATCGAGAGAGAAGAAAACTGTAGATTCACTATACGTTTTCCTGTGGATACTATGATCGAGGAGCCCATGCTCGTAATGTTCCGTCCGGGGTTCAAGGAGCGTTTCATCAAGCTCGAAAAAGGTGAGACTATCGAAGGCTATACCGAATATACCTGCATTTATTCGCCAAATGACCTTGGGCTGCATCATTACTATTTTTCGCTGCTGATAAACCATAACCGTCACTATGTAAAGAAAAACGGAGCAAGCGTGGGCGTCATAGACAACGGTGATCTTTTCCAGCTCACAGTCTATGAAAAGGGCATGGATACTCCCGATTGGCTGAAGGGCGGAGTGATGTACCAGATCTTTCCGGATCGTTTCAGCAAGAGCGCAAAGCCCCATGAAAACGTACCCTTTGACCGCAAGATACACACAGACTGGAACGAGATTCCTGATTGGAAACCCGACAGTCACGGCAATATCACCAATAACGACTATTTCGGCGGAGACCTTAAAGGCATAGAAGAAAAGCTTGACTATATCGCAGGTCTCGGCGTAAATATAATATATCTTAACCCCATATTTGAAGCACATGAGAACCACCGTTACTGTACCGCGGATTATTCAAAGATAGACCCGCTTCTCGGTACGGAGGAGGATTTTGTACAACTGTGCAATGCGGCTAAGGAGAAGGGAATACGCATTATTCTTGACGGAGTTTTCTCGCATACGGGTGCCGATTCAATTTATTTCAACAAGTTCGGACGCTACGGCGACAAGACGGGAGCATTCCGTGATCCCGAAAGCCCATACCGTGAATGGTACAGTTTCATGGATTACCCGAATGTATATGAGTCGTGGTGGGGCATTACAACTCTTCCGAATGTCATCGAAAATAATCCCGCTTATACAAAATACATCTGCGGTGAGGGCGGGATCCTCCAGAAATGGCTTGACCTCGGTGCTTCCGGCTGGAGACTTGACGTTGCCGACGAGCTGCCCGACGAGTTTATTGATAATCTCAATAAGTCTGTCAAATCCAAGGGCGAAGACAAGGTTATTTACGGAGAGGTCTGGGAGGACGCCACAAACAAGGAAAGCTACGGCGTTCGCCGCCGTTACCTTATAGGCGGTCAGCTTGACAGCGTTATGAACTATCCTTTCAAGGAGGCTGTGCTGAATTACGTGAAGTATGGTGATCCGCATACGCTTGTTGACGGGGTCATGACGATAGTTGAGCATTATCCCAAGCCGAGTACGGATATACTGATGAATTTTCTCACGACACACGATACCGAGCGCGCGATCACCCGCCTTGCCGGCGAGGACGTGGGCTGGAACGGAAGGGAATGGCAGTCGCAGCATCACCTGTCAGATGAACAGTACGCATACGGCGTAGTGCTTATGAAGTGCGCAATGGTGCTCCAGTTCTTCCTGCCCGGCGTGCCGTCTATATATTACGCCGATGAAGCGGGAAAGGAAGGATATAAGGATCCCTTCAACCGCGGTACATATCCGTGGGGGAATGAAAACGACGAGCTGATCGAGTTTACCCGTGAGCTTGGCAGGATTCGCCGTGCAGGCAGGGTATTTGCAAAGGGTACAATAAAGTTTACCGACGTTACCTCGGAATATGCAATTTTCGAGCGTGAGGATAAAGAGCTTGGCGAGAAAGCTGTCATCATAATGAACCGCTCTAAGAAAAAGCTTGTAAGACACATATCCGAAATAGCCGGAATGCGTTCGTTCATGACGATCCACGGCAGAGAGATATGCGGTAATATCTGTGTTGAGCCTTTCGGATATGCGATAATTGCCGTAAAATAAAAAACAATGGACGAAGAATTATTCTCTTCGTCCGTTTTGTTTACATATTTATCGGTTCGGGAGCCGGTTTTGAAAACAGATATCCCTGTGAAAAGTCTATACCGTAACCGGTTATAAGCTCTTGTATTTCCTTGTTTTCCACAAACTCGGCAATTATTTTGAATTTGCTTGTGCTTATCGTCTTCCAGCCTGCTATCAGAGCAATAAGATTTTCCGATTGTTCATCGGTGCAGCAATTCTTTACGATCGAACCGTCTATCTTCAGATAATCACAGTGGATATTGGCAACGTGCTGGAGATTTGAATAGCCGCTTCCGAAGTCGTCGATAGAGATCTTGCCGCCGAGCTCATGAATCATATCCACAAAAGTGATTATTTCATCATAATCCTCTATTTCTTCATTTTCAAGTATCTCAAATACAAAGTTTTCCGGGTGTTTCGCGGAGGAAAGACGGTCGTAGATATAATCAACTATCATAG
>JAGBLA010000020.1 GCA_017635675.1 Ruminiclostridium sp. | reverse complement strand
GGTCGTTCAGACCCACAAACTCGGATTTATCAAATTAACAAAAGAGGCAAGGCGCACACCTTACCTCTTAAATCTTACATCTTATTCGCTGAGAGCAAAATCTATCTTTCCGCTGTTGACGTTTGCGTTGGTGACCATAACTCTTATCCTGTCGCCGACGGTATACGTCTTGCCGGTAGAGTAATTTTTCAGCGTCATAACGCCGTCACATTCATACGCGCCTGCTTCAAGCTCGTCAACGTGCAAGAGTCCCTCGCAGGTATTTTCAAGCCCGACGAACACGCCGAAATCGGTAACGCCCGTGATGATGCCGTCATAGTCATCGCCGATGTGGGAGAGCATATACTCCGCCTTGTAGCAGTCCTCGCAGCTGCGCTCGACCTCCATTGCGGTAAGCTCGGTCTTTGTTGCCTGGTCTGCCGCTGCGTAGGAGAACTTTGAATACTTCTGCGCACAGTCCGCAGCCTTTGTGCCGCTTAAAAACTCCGACATTATGCGGTGTATCGCAAGGTCGGGATAGCGGCGGATGGGCGATGTGAAATGCGCGTAGTCATCAAGCATCAGGCCGAAATGCCCCACAGGCTCGGTGGAATACTTCGCCTTTGACATAGAGCGCAGAATGATGTTGTTGACTATCGGCGCAAGCGGCGTGTCCCTGACCTTTTCAAGCACCGCAGCCATATCCTGCGCAGTTGCGCGCTCACCGATCTTTTGCTGTATATTCAGCTTGACGAGAGTTTCTTTGAGCCCCTCGGTCTTTTCCTCACTCGGCTCCTCGTGGATACGGTAGACAAACGGCAGCTTGTTGTCAAAGCCAAAGCGCGCCGCGCACTCGTTTGCAACGAGCATAAAGTCCTCGATAAGCTCCTCGCTGCGCCCTCTCGTTCTTGGGACAACATCAACGCACTTGTCTGTCTCGTCGATTATCAGCTTGCTCTCGGTCGTTTCAAGCTCGGGGCAGCCACGGCTTATGCGGTTCGCCTTGAGTATATCGCCAAGCTCGAGCAGCAGCGGCAATTGGTCTTTGACATCTGCATACTTTTCGCTGTTGGACTTTGAATTATAGTCCTCAAGCATTTCGTTTATCTCGCTGTAAACGCCCTTAACACGCGAGCGTATCACGCTTTTGACGAACTTGTAGGAGGTTATATGCCCCTGCTTGTCAAGCTGTGCAAGGCATGAAAACGCAAGCCTGTCCTCGTTCGGATTGAGCGAGCAGATGCCGTTTGAAAGCTCCTTTGGCAGCATAGGGATAACTCTGTTAGCGTAGTAAACGCTCGTACCGCGCTTGAACGCCTCGTTGTCAAGCTCGCTTTTTGGTGTAACGTAGTGGGAAACGTCCGCGATATGCACACCAAGCTCGTAGCCTGTTTTGGTTTTCTCAACGCTTATCGCGTCGTCGATGTCCTTTGTGTCTGCGCCGTCTATCGTAAATATCGGCTTATCGCGCAGATCGACACGGTTTGGCAGCTCTGCCTGTATGCGTGAATAGTCGCTGACCTGCCGTGCCTGCATTATCACCTGCGGCGGAAATACGGGGGTAAGTCCGTTGACCTCTACCACGCACAGCGCACACGATGCCGCCCTCATCGAGCTGCCGTATGTCGCGGTTATTGCGCAGATATGCTCGCTGTGACGCTTGCCGCGCTTGGTTATCTCGGCAATGACCTTATCGCCCTCGTGAAGCTCGAGCCTGCCCGGGTTCTCAAAGCGCAGCGCCGACTTGCAAAGCGTATCGGGAACTATCTTCAGCTCGCCGAACTCGTTGACTATCTCGCCCATAAAGCGCGAATAATTCTGTTCAGCGATCTGCGTTATCTCGCCCTCGAGCGACTCTCCCCTGCCCTTGAAGGTGCGCACCATTACGATGTCACCCGGCAGCGCGCCGAGCAGGAACTTGCCCGCAACGAAAAACTCCTCGTCTGTTTCGATGTCCTGAACAAAGCCGAATGTGCGGTTTATGCGCACGACCTTGCACTTGCGCTCTTTCTTTTTCTCGCCCAGGCTGAAGCCGTACTTTGTTTCGGTTATCTCGCCGCGGCGCTTCATTACCGCAACGGTGTCGTTGAACTTATCTATGTCAAAATGCTTGCGCTTACAGTCACGCAAAAGCTCCTTGTAGCGCACGGGCTTTTTGCCGCTGCGTTTGAGCTTGCTGACAATAAGCTTTGTGTAATCTATTTTCATCTTTTCTCCTTTATGCTAAATTTTCTAAAAACTCTTTTGCCGCCTCATCGGCAAGCTCCGCCTTTTCGCTGTCTGTGGGATGATCGCAAATGCGCACAAGCTCGCTCATCACGCGCTCGCTGATCGCAGATCCCCTGCGCATACCCAGCAGATACTTTATTATATTGTACTTCCATATGTCGTCCGTATTATCCGCCTTCAGCAGATCGGGCAGATACGGCTCAACAAGGCTGTAATGCTGTGCAAGCAGTTCAGCGACAGGTATCGCTATTGGGTAGTTCATATCCTGTATCCACTCCGCAAGCTGTGGTATAAGCGGCTCGATCTGCTCGCTGTCAAGCCGTGAAAGCGCCTCGACCGCCGCGGTGTCGTGCTTGTCCTTGGGCAGCCTTGCTTCACAGCTGTCGGTTTTGAATTCATACGCGGTGTAGGTATCGTGCAGCGCAAAACCGAGTTTTTTCGCAATGCTTACCGATGCAAGATTGCGCGCGTCCCAGTTAGGCGCAAGATCTCTGCTTATACATTCTTTAATGAACTTTGCCGCCGTGACCCTGGCAAGTCCGCGCATACGGTATTCAGGGTGCGTTGAAACCTCTACCTCGACACCCTTGCTGTAATAGCAGTAGGTGCTTGTTCCGCTGACTATCCTGCCCATATGCTTTATGACAAATCCGAAGCCGTGCTCTTCAAACTCT
>JAGBLA010000214.1 GCA_017635675.1 Ruminiclostridium sp. | reverse complement strand
TCGTGCGCGCCTATGAGCAATTCCTGACGGCTTCGTGCCGTCAAGTCCCCTCACCGTGCGACAGCACGCTTTCGGAGCCTTTCCTTGCTCTCGGCGCAATTACCTCATTTTCTCTTTTCAAAGCGGTTTTTAGAGGTACCCATAAGAAAAAGCTATGGCAAGTACATTCGGAGCTGTCCAGCTCGCACATGAGTTTCTGGAAAAACAGGTAAAAAAAGGGGATATATGTATAGACTGCACTGCCGGGCGCGGGAATGATACCGTATTTCTGTGCGGGCTGGTGGGGGAGACAGGGAAGGTCATTTCGCTTGACATACAGATCGAAGCGGTGGAGAGCACAAAGGCGCTTGCCGCAGCAAACGGTTTTGAGGACAGGTGTACGGTGGTACTCGACAGCCACGAGAATGTTGACAGGTACGCCGAAGAAGGCACCGTAGCCGCCGCAGTGTTCAATTTCGGCTGGCTGCCTGGCGGGGATCATAACAAGCACACGCAGACAGCAAGCAGTCTCGCGGCAATATCCAAATGTCTGAAACTGCTGAAATACGGCGGCGTACTGAGCCTTTCTATCTACTACGGACGCGAGACCGGCTTTGAGGAAAAAGACGCAATACTTGAATATATATCCTCGCTGCCTGTTCGCGAATATACCGTAATAGTCAGTGAATTTGTCAACCGACCGAATTGTCCTCCCATAAGCGTGCGGATATACAAGTCCGATATGTGATAATATGCCCCGTATCGCAGCTGCGGTACGGGGCTTGTCATATATCAGAAGTCAAAATGTATATTGTATTGGTCAAGCAGCTCTATCGTGTTCTTCATGAAGGAAGAAAGACCGATATAAACGATGTGAGGTGAGTTGGCATCGGAGTTGTATCTCACTATTAAATGTCTGACAGGTTCGGTACGCTCAAGAATATCCTTCGGGGTCAGCTCGTCACAGTCCTTCCTGATAGCTGCCTTCAATTTGTCTGCGGGTATCGTGACTGTGCTTTTGTTGTTATATTCATCGTAATCGGATGCTTTCGCTGCCTGTACATATTCTCCCCATTCCACATTGTCGTAAAGTCCGAAATAATGAACGAATACATCTGCTTTTTTCGCAAGCTCAAATACCTGCTCAAACTCCTCGGCAGTGAGGTAATATTTCCGTCTGTACGGCATACCGTCCTTTGTGCGGTAGTTTATCGTGACGTACGTATTTTCGAGCTTGCCCGGTACATACCGTTCGTTTATAAGCTGTCGGTGGAGCTGAGTTATCTCCTGCGGGTCATATCCGTCGGTCTCGTTATTCGGATAGGTATGGGGCATGGCTATATCAAGATAGACCTCGTCAAGCTCCTCGGGGGAGGGAATAAAGTCGGCAGCGCCGAAACCTCCTGTCAATGTGCATATCCATACTGTTGCCGCGCTTGCGAGCACGTAAGGAAAATACCTCGTGAAACGTTTTGCGCGGTGCTTTTCGCCCTTGCTGTCGGCAAGCTCGCAAGCCGTGAACATACCGAGACTGCCTATGATGTAGAATGCTATCTCCGACAGCACAAGTTCAGCCATTGCCTTTGCCTGTACAAGGCTGCCGTTCAGGCTCGGCGAGGCGACGAAAGTACACCCGAACAGGAATGTTACCGCGAGCACGGTCAATGCGGAAACGATGCTCCGCGCAAGGGGATAGACATACGCTTTTCCCGTGCGCTCGTGGCGGCGGTGAGTGGTGAGAATGTACGCTCCGACAGCGAACAGCGCGCTCCATATCAGAATGAAAACTATGTGTGGCATGGGGGCGAGTCCTGTGACCCTTATCCCGAAACCGTACAGTGAAGCAAATTCTATAAGCAGCCCTAACGGTGAGAACTTCCCTGTCATCGCGAGTATCTCGTCCGCAGAACCTTCCACAAGTCCGTATCCGCCGCTGTATGACAATATCCCTGCGCAGACGGTTATCAACGGAAGAACGAAGTTCATCAGCACCGTGAGCTTTATCAGCTTTCCGAGCCTTCCGCATATCGACGCGAGGAGCGAGGTCTGACACCAGAACATAAGGCATATCATAAGCCCGTAGATCATCATATTTTCGATAAATCCGCGAAGGTCGGGACACAGGTATATGTTTGGCGGTTCAGTTCCGTTTATTATCAGCGCGCCTGCCGCCGAGGCGATGATGTACGGTACCAGAAATACCGTGAGCCCCGCGAAAAAGCTGCCGAAAAAGCGGGTCTGCGGTGTAACCGGAGCCGACATTTCCATATCGGCGGTCTCTTTGTTTCTGAGGTATTTGAAGCACTTTGTCAGAGCGATAAATCCTGTCAGAAACACTCCGATAAGTGCGATGATACCTATGATACCGACGAATACAGTTGTGTAGCCCTTATCGATAACTATCTTTTCTGCCGCAATGAACTGTGCGCTTTTGCGTACTTCTGTGTCGCGCAGGTCGAAAGCGGCACTCAATGCGCCTGCCGCATCACACAGATCCGCATATACCGTGCAGAAAAGCGGGAATGACGCGAGAGCGGAAAGGCACATGACAGCAAGGTGCGCTTTGAGCGTGCTCAGCTTGTATAGATAGTATTTCATTCCGATGCCTCCTCTACGCTGAAATTATCGTAATTGCCGTAGATAAGTGCGTTTATCTCCTTTTCGGACAATTCCGGAGAGCTTTCGTATATCTGTGCGGCTTTGTCACAGTATGTTTCAAGCACGGCACCTGCACGGCTGCTTGTATAATATATCTTTCCCGTATCGGGCTGGGTCAGCTCATACACATAGGTGATGAAATAAACGTCACGGCTTTCCTTGTATATCGTTTGGCAGGCGCAGTGAGGGATAAGCTCCTTCGCCTCTTCTTCCGTTATACGGCGGTACTGCTCACCGTTATCCCATTGGAATATCGTGTCGGAGGAATAACTTCCGAAGCTCGTCTGTTTTTGCAGATAATAACCGACAGCGTTAGGCGTTTTATTTGCGAACGGGTCGCAGTTATGCTCTCTCAGCAGAGCCATTGTGTTCTCAAATGTGCTTCGTACTTCAGAGTAATACTGAGATTCTCCGCATTTTATCTGAATATTTGCCATGTCCGCCCCCTCGGTGAGGAAAATATCTTCCAGTGTCGCGTTCTGTGCGTCGGTCATAAGCGCGGTGCGGAATTCAGAGTACGGTATATCCGCAGTCTGCATTTCCGTCTGATTGGTAAGGGGATTGCGGACAGGCACATTTATTACATATTCTTCTGTACTGTCCGGTTCGGGAAGAACGTACGCGGAAGCGAACGCTCCGCTGTCGAACCATACGTTCAGGAAATCCTCGGTATAGCTCACGGGAAGATGATATGACCTGCTGATTTGCCCGCCGTTTTTGAGACGGTAAGTTAAGTCGAGCGATACAAATGTCACATCTGCGTACTCCTCACTGTTTATCGGGTTATACGCCTCGGTGGAGTACGGGCTTTGCGGACGCTCGTCAACAATGCGCTTATGAAAGGCCGCGAATTTTTCTATCGATTCCGGCGACCGAAGGACAGAGTAGTGTCCGATAGAATACATATCGGGAATATATCCTGTGATACTCAGCTCCTCTACATCGGCGGCAGCGGGGACATAACCCGCGGTATTAAATCCGTCACTGTTCGCAAAGGCAAAGCATACAAGGAACGATACTCCTGCCGATGCCGCAAAGCGTCCGACGGAATATACAAGACGCACAGGTTTTCTGAGCTTTTCCCGGCTCACAAGCTCTATTACCGCGAATATTATCAGGTTTATCACCGTCCATGCCGCGATAAGCACTGCGGACGGTACCTTGAAAAGGCTGTACAGGATAGAGGAGATACCGAGAATCGTTACGGAAATGCGCTCGTTGTTAAGCAGCGGGAGATATACCGCCGCTGCCGAACACAGCATTATCATAAGCTCTGTCGCATAGCGGCCGCCTTTATATACAAACGCGTTTCCCGTTCTTTCCGCGCGGCGGTGTTTTATCATGAAGTACGCTGCCGTGCCGCATATTGCGGAAACAAGCACAGCTTTCAGTTCAAGCTCACCGCCAAGCATGGAAAATATGTCTTCCTTTTGAAAGAAGAATATGTCCGTAAACATACCCACAGGGCAGAGGTCAACAATGCGGAGACCGCTGCTGCCGCCCACGAATGCGCCTACGTTGATACCATAACTGCACGCGCCTGTTATTGTCAGTATCGCGTAAATCGTTATCGGCACCGCGATATTGAATATCACGGGAACGAGGTTAGCGGTGAGCTTACGTCCGCAGAATGATATAAGCATAAGCGAGAAGAAATACTGCATGATAAATGCAAGCGCCGCGATAATGCTGCCGTATTGCAGCAGGTCAAGAAGTGAAGTCGAGACCGTCGATGAATTGACAACGGGGGAGCCAGCAAGCTGATTATATTCGTCGTGCATGGAATAACCGGGTATAAGTATGAGCTGCGCCAGCACCACAGCCGCGGCAACAGGGATAATATACACCGAAAGACCTGCCAGCATATCCCCGAAAAAGCGTATGTTAGCGTCAGTCGGAAGTGACATATCCATGTCGGTGTACTTTTTGTCGTGCAGATAACGGAAGCTTTCTTTGGCGGTAAGATGACCCTGTATGAACAGGATAAACACAAGCACGAGCCCGCCGACAGTAAATGCTCCCGTAATGAATGACGTGACAGCAAGGCGAGTGTTGAGTTCCTGCCGCGTTTCGGGATATACAGGCCCGCGAAGATGCTGTATGTCAGAGCTCATCATTATGTCCGCGCATACTCCGAGCAGCGGGAAAGAGAACAGAGCCATGATACAATGCGCTATAAAACGGCTTTTCATAGTGCTGAACCGATAAAAGAAATATGTGCGGAAACGTGAATTACCTGTCGAGAGCGGAGCTGTCATAGCCTTGTCCCTCCATTTCATATACAAATATCTCCTCAAGCGTCAGCCGTATCTCGTCGTACATCGCGGGCGCAAGCTTTTCCACGGACGCGCGTATCTTATCGCTGCCGCCCTTTGCTATCAGATATGTGATACTGCCTATCTTTTCGATATGAAGTATTTCCAGACCGGGGAAGTCCTCCGCTGTCACATCTCTGCCGAATGCCGCCTGAACCTTTATGACATCGCCCTTGACGTTGTCAAGCTCACGGTCAAAAACGAGCTTTCCGTTATGGATAAGCCCCACGCGGTCACAGAACTCGTCGATCTCGTTCAGATTGTGTGACGAGAAGACCACAGTCATTTCACGGTCGATCATCGCGTCGATAAGCATCTTCTTTACTATGCTGCGCATGGTGGGGTCAAGCCCGTCAAGTGCTTCGTCAAGCAGCAGATATTTCGGCTTGCAGGCGATACCGCATATCATCACAGCCTGACGCTTCATTCCCTTTGAGAATTCGTGCAGTTTCTTGTCGAGCGGAAGCTCCACAACTCCCGCGAGCTTGTCGAAAAGCTCGCTGTCAAAGCTTGGATAGAACATCTTGTAGTATCTCATCATAGCCCCGAGAGTCATATCCGAGAACTGAGTGGTCTCGTCGCTTATGTAAAACACCCGTTCCTTGATCTTTACATTGTCATACACGTTCTCACCGTCGATCGCGACTCTGCCGGATACGGGTCTGTAAATGCCCGCGAGCATACGAAGCAGTGTGGACTTCCCCGCGCCGTTTGAGCCAAGCAGCCCGTAGCAGCTTCCCTCGGGTATGTCTATGCTTATCCCGTCCACAGCGTTCACATCGTCATATCTCATTACGCAGTCTTTAATTTCGATCATGGTTTTTCCTCCCTAATTTCAGCACCATACGCTGTCAAGCAGCTTTACGGCGGCATCTTTTGACAGTCCCGAATTTTTAGCGGCATTCATGGCTGCGGTAAGCTCCTCCGAGACCTTTCTCAGCAGAGCCTCCGCCGATCTTGTACAGTCCGCAACATAGCTGCCCTTGGCGGGCACGGAGTAGATGAACCCCTGCTGTTCGAGCTGCACATACGCTTTCTGCACCGTGTTCGGATTTATCCCGAGCGATCTCGCGGTCTCCCTCACCGTGGGGAGCCGTTCGCCTGCTTTAAGCGCTCCCGATGTTATAAGCCCGGATATTTTTTCGCATAGCTGCTCATAAATCGGCTGTTTCCCTTCAAGTCTTATGTCAAACAATCACGCACACCTCCGTTATTGCATATCTTTCCCGCCTGTCCTCCCAAAAGTTCGCGGGGAGAACAAGCACTCGTACCAAGTATTAACTGTATTATCTCGGTTAATACAGTTGTAGTATAACACATAACTGTATTATTGTCAATAGTACAGATGAAATTTTTTATTTTTTTTACAAAAAATGCTAAGCCCCGTACAAAAGATGTACGGGGCGGGTGTTACTGGTTTGTTCTGAACCTGTAAAAAAATATTTCCTCGTTAGGGTCAAGCTGTATTATTCCAGCAGTGTCAGTATTATCCTTTATCATGTTCTGTTCGGTGACGGTACATCTGTCAAGTCCTACTATGTCTGCTGTCTGAGATGTGAATTCAAGAGTGCTGCCAATGACGGGGAAGACCTCAAGTGCATAATCCAAATCTCCCGTTGTTGTATCGGCGTGTATCGCCAATTCACGGGTGTGGCGCGCTGTGACATTTATACTGCCGCCCGCAGGAACAGTGACGTTAAATGTCGAGTATAAGATACGTTCACATCGCACCGCGTCCTCTATCTGAAATTGCAGGTCATTTCCGTGGTATCGTTCTATGGGAGCGTCGGAGTAGGAGCCGTATTCGCTGAGGTATTTTATTACCGCGCCGCAAAGTGCGTCCTCGGAAAGCAGACCTTTCTTATAGCTGTTAAAAGCGCCTTCACAGTTCCAGTCCGATTCCACCGATGCGAGAATTATCTTCGGGAGCAGTTCGCCGTATGTCATCTCCAGCCGTTCTACAGCGGCGTTTTCAAGAGGTATCTCTGAGCCTTTTTCACAGAACCCGTTCGGGTATCCGTTTATTGTCAGGTCTTTTATATCATCGCCGCGCACTATCAGAAATCTGTCGCCGGTATAACGCTTGCCTCCTGTAAGCGAGAAGCTGTCACGGCGTGTGCCGTCTCTCTGTTCAAATCCGTTGAAACCGAATGACGCTATCCGTGTGTCGGCTCCGAGAGTATAGTTCAAGCCGATGACTGCCGCTCCGCTGTTTGCGGCGCTGCTGTAATCGTGAATACGGTACACTGTCACAGGCTCATCGAATGACCGCGGCGCGGCACAGGCGCTTTGCAGGTATGTGCCGTCTTTAAGCATTGAAACGTATTCCTCGTAATCGGAAAGATCGTCGAGGTTTGACTTGTCACTTTGTGCAGGGTACGCGGCACTTCGGAATTTACCGCTGTAACCGCCGGCGGTGAACTCCGCGTTTATTTCTGTCCCTTCAACGTATATCGTCGGGTATGATACGCCATGTTTGCTTTCCGTCTGAGTGCCTTCGAGGTCATTGAGCGCACATCTGAACGGGTACATCAGTGTCACTGTCATATCGCTGTCGGTAGTATTGGTGAGCGTGAAGCTGTCATTGGCAGTGAATATCCCTATCTCGCTGCTGTAATCGCGGTCTTTAAGAGTTGACGGCAGATATGAGCCTGAAAGGTCAAATGTCAGCTCACGCTCCGCTGTGATACCGTCCGCAACTCCCGCTGCTGTCAGCGGCAATATCGGAGGTACATACCTGTTTATCCAGAAGTATTGGTCACCACCCGGAGCTGCGGTACCTGCACCACCGTATGCGGGAACGTCTCCTGCACTCGGATAACCCTCGGGAGCGTAGGTAGCTATTGCACCCGCGGCAGTAGTTACCGCATGACCCCCGTTGTCCGTGGCGGGTAATTGCGGTGAGAAAATGCTGTTTATCAGCACTCCCGCTCCGACAGCAATGCATATCCCCGCAGCGATCCCGACAGGGACAATGAACCGCGCACGTGACTTTGTGAATTTGTATTTCCCAGCCTGTCCTACAATATCATCACGCATTTCTGTTATTCCGTCAAACAGCTTTTCTTCTTTTTCGCTCATATCTCCACACCCATTTCCGTAAGGTATTTCCGAAGACTTTCCCGAAGCCGCGACAGCTTTCGGGACATTCCGGATGCCGACATTCCTGTTTTCCTCGCAAGCTCGTATGACTTGTCAGCGTACCAGTAACGCCGCACGAATATCATTCTGTCCTGCTCGGCAAGCGTGTCCGCCCACTCGCTTATGTACTCTCCGAGCTGCTTGGCGTCAACGCTGTTCTCGGTATTCTCGCGGGCGGGCAGGCATTCCCCGAGCTCGGAAAGCATAAGCTCCATGCTCTCACAGCGCTTTCTGCGGTACATAGAGATGGCGATATTGCGCGTCACCCGCCCGAGAAAAGCTTTCAGACATTCGGGGATAAGCGGCGGTATGCGGCTCCACGCCGCCATGTATGTGTCGTTCACGCACTCCTGCGCGTCCTCCTTTATATGCAGTAAACCGAGCGCTATGCCTGTGCAGAAAGCTCCGTATTTATTCTGTGTTTCGCGTATAGCGTTCTCGTCACGGTTTACATACAGCTCGATTATTTCACGGTCTTCCATTATCTCCTCCGTCATCGTCGGATAAAAGTTCCTTTAATATATAAGTCGCGGTTTATGGGAAGATATTGCATATTTGTTCAAAAACAGCAGGATAAGCTCAGAATTGCCGTATCTGTCATTCCTCGACAGTAGTGATGTCCGGCTCGTAAGCCGCAGACTGTGTGTACATCACGACCGTGCCGATGCTCGTTTCCTCGCCGTAGTAATCATCAGCGACGGTGGTCTGAGGCAGCTCGGGGAAGGTCCGGATATGCGGCGTCTGTTCACTTATCTTAAACGCTTCCGCAAGCCGCTGCACGCGCTCGGTGCCGATATTGAAGCAGAACGCGTATTCCATGATATTAGTCATCATGTATCCGTCCTCGGTGAACCATATCGACTTATAGTCGATACCTGCCGAGGGAACGCTTGTTGTAATGCTGAAAAGCTGGTGGGAGAAATTAGCGTCCTCATTGTCGTCAGAAGGTATATCACGACATTCCTGCAAAAGTTCCAGCATTGTCTGTGTCATGTGATAGTTTAGCGGTATCGGTTTATAGGTGTAGTATTCGTTTCCGACATTTTTTCCGGGAATGAAAATGTCACCGAAAGAAACTGTTTCCGTAAGGTCAAACGCGTCGATAAGCTCGCCGATATTTGCAGGCGGACAGCAGTCCCCGCGTCTGAAAGAGCAGTATTCGTCGGTTCCTTCATATTTCACAGCGACCGCGTATTCTGTGCTGATATTATTTATGGCGAATACCTCGGCATTTATGCGAAACTCCTTTTCGGAGAAAGTCTCTATGGTGCTCATAGTGACATCATACAGCTTTTCACCGACATTTTTCTCGGGTACGATACCTGTGCCGTCTTTCAGTCTGAAACCGCGATAGCTCATGCCTTCGTGTGTGAATTCGCGGTATTTGTCATACGCGGGCATATCATTCCAGCCCATTTGCATACCCGTGTCCGTGTCGAGATATACAGCATTTCCCGTTTCGGGTATATAGGCAGCAGGGTAGGTAGTTACGACACCTGTGAGCATTACAGTGCTTGGAGTATCTCCGGTCACTTCGATATTATCACGGACAAGCGTTCCTACGAATATCATTGCGGCGACCGCTGCCGCGGCAAGCCCGACGCCCGAAATTCTTGTAATTATCTTCTTGTATGCACTTTGTTTTCTGAATTGTTCGTCTCTTGCGGCGAAAACATAAGCCGCTATCTGTTCGTTAGTCTTCATAGGTAAATCCCGCCCTTTCAAGCTCTGTTTTCAGTGACTTTTTCGCACGGTACAGAAGGTCGCCTATCTGCCGCTCTGACTTACGCATTATACGTGCCGCCGCCTTGGTATCAAAGTCCTCGAAATATCGTAAGTAAAGGACTTGTGCGTAATCGGGCGGAAGCTTGCTCATCGCCCTGTGGAGCTCTATTTTCTGCTCCTCTCTGATGTACAGCTTTTCGATATCCGTTTCGTCGGACACTTCAAAACACTCGTCAAGCGGTATCTCCTTATGTCTTGCTTTTTTTCGCAGCCTGTCGATAGCGCAGTTCCTTGCCACGGAGTAAAGCCATGTCGGGAAGCTGCTCCTGCCGTCAAATCGCGGCTTTTTCACCGCAAGCTTCACGAATGTCTCCTGCATGATATCCTCGGCAAGACAGATATCCTTGACCATGCCGTTTATGTACAGCGTAAGACCGTATCGGAAATGTCCGATTATTTCCACTGCCGTCAAATCGCGGCTTTTTCACCGCAAGCTTCACGAATGTCTCCTGCATGATATCCTCGGCAAGACAGATATCCTTGACCATGCCGTTTATGTACAGCGTAAGACCGTATCGGAAATGTCCGATTATTTCCACAAGTCCGTTGTCATCACCGTCAAGGTAACGGCGGTAGCTATCCGCGTAGTTATCCATTCGGTCTCCTCCTTTGCAGCGCAAATTTGCTCTTACACTTATTAGACGACGGAAAAGCAGTTTTTTCGCACTGTTTTTTTAATTTCTTACTGATAAATGATAACGCGGCGTCAGCAAAATGTCAATAAAAACGGAAAAAATATTGATATAAAAGCAGATAATTCTTGAATAAAACGTTTTTTTGTGATATAATGAAATAATCAATACACTATGAAACCCGAAAGGAATGACAGAACATGGAAACTGTGACAGGCTCTTTGTACAATAGCATATCCGAAGCGATAGTTGAAGGAGAATTGCCGAAGAATTATTCACTGCCGAAAAAGGCTGATGAAGAAGGCGGTATCACCTGGGCTGACGGAGCGCTTGACGGCGTTATGATATATCACATGGGAGTGCCTGAAAACGACGAGAAAACGCTTTCGCTTATAGCGGATGCAGTAAAGGCGGCGTCTGAGGGAGACACCAAGGGCGCAGACGAACTGTTTTTGATCCTCGGAAAGAAAGCAAGAGCGATCAGTGTGATAGACGCTCTTCAGTCTTACATTATGGAGCACAGGGAAGAGCTGTCCTCAATCAATCTGTACAAATACGCTGCTCATCTTCTCGTTGACTCCGATGATACGGAATGTGTCAAAACGGGATTTTCGCTGCTGGAGCTTATGGTAACTGATGATAATGCCGAACTGAAGAAGGTCGTGCGTGAGCTGGGCTTAAGCGATGAATTCACACTTTTTGCGCTGTTTCTGATGATGACATGGACTAACGGAAATGATGAAATATTCGGACTTGCGCGGAAAGTCCACGGGTGGGGAAGGATACACGCGGTTGAGAAACTGTCGCCCGATACGGAAGAGATAAAGCGCTGGCTGCTTCTTGAAGGAGTGCATAACAACGTTATACCCGCATATTCGGCGCTTGTCTGCTGGTATAAGTCGGGAGCGGATGAAGCTCTTGACGGAGAACTCACAAAGGAAGAGTTCAACGGGATAAGAGATATAATCAACGGACTTCTCGACGAAGAACCGATAACGGGTCTTTCCGGGCTTGACGACTGTGAAGACACGATAATGCGTTTTCTCGGCGCTGCTGAAAAAATGTCTGAGGACGACGATGACCTTGAAACGATACGAGCCATACAGGAATACTTTGAAAAGGAAGAAACAAGCTCTCCCGAAGTGGTGTCACTCTGCAAAAAGATACTCGGTGAATAAGTGACTGCGGATTTCTGAAAAGAAGTATTTTACTATGTTGAAATTTGTAAAAGCTATTGACGTAATGAGCGATTTGTGGTATAATGTTTCAGTCAAAATACATAACAAAAGAAAGCAGAGGACATAATATATGAACATAGTTTGCCTTGATATGGAGGGCGTTCTCGTTCCCGAAATATGGATAGCGTTTTCGGAGGCGTCCGGCATACCGGAACTTCGCAGGACTACCCGCGACGAACCCGACTACAACAAGCTGATGAATTTCAGACTCGGTATTCTAAAGGAGCACAAGCTTGGGCTAAAGGAGATACAGGCGACTATCGCAAAGATAGATCCGCTGCCCGGTGCGAAGGAGTTCCTCGACGAGCTTCGCTCAATAACACAGGTGCTTATTCTCAGCGACACTTTTGAGCAGTTCGCAATGCCGCTGATGAAGAAGCTCGGCTATCCCACCATATTCTGCAATTCTCTCGAAGTCGCTCCCGACGGTGAGATCACAGGGTTCAGAATGCGCTGTGAGAAGTCGAAGCTCACTACCGTCAAGGCTCTCCAGTCTATCGGCTATGAAACCATAGCAAGCGGCGACAGTTTCAACGACCTCGGCATGATACAGGCGAGCAAGGCAGGCTTTTTGTTCAAGAGCACGGAGAAGATAAAGGCTGATTACCCCGATATCCCTGCTTTTGAGGAATTCGGTGACCTGCTCGACGCTATAAAAAAGGCTTTATAAAGGGAACCTCTAAAAACCCAATTTGAGAGAAAAAGAGCTATCCACGCCGTCTACTGCGTCAAACCTCCTAACCGGGCGCCAGCCCGGCTTCGTCGGCTTTCCTTGTATCCGACGCGGCTATCTCATTTTCTCTTTTCAAAG
>JAGBLA010000213.1 GCA_017635675.1 Ruminiclostridium sp. | reverse complement strand
CTCATGGACGCTGTTGACAATTATATCCCGACTCCTGACCGTAAGGCTGATCTTCCTTTCCTTATGCCTGTTGAGGACACAATGACTATCACAGGTCGTGGAACAGTTGCTACAGGTCGTGTAGAGCGTGGTATCCTCAAGACCAACGATACAGTTGAGATCACAGGTCTTACCGATGAGCCCAAGTCCACTGTTGTTACCGGTATCGAGATGTTCCGTAAGATCCTTGACTATGCTGAGGCAGGCGACAACATCGGTGCTCTTCTCCGTGGTATCCAGAGAAGTGAGATCGAGCGTGGTCAGGTTCTCTGCAAGCCCGGTTCCATTCACCCCCACACAAAGTTCTCCGGTCAGGTTTACGTTCTTAAGAAGGAAGAGGGCGGTCGTCATACACCTTTCTTCTCTAACTACAGACCTCAGTTCTTCTTCAGAACCACAGACGTTACAGGCGTTATCACACTTCCTGCTGACAAGGAAATGTGCATCCCCGGCGATAATGTAACTATGGATGTTGAACTTATCACTCCTATCGCTATTGAGGAAGGTCTTCGTTTCGCTATCCGTGAGGGCGGCAGAACTGTTGGTTCCGGCGTTGTTACAAAGATCAACGAATAATTGTTGACCTGATTATCAAAGTTTAAAACAATTCCCCCGTTCAGGGTAATCCGAAACGGGGGAAGTTCTATCAGCTAATACCGCATACTTGTTGACACAGGGAGTTATTCAGGCTCCGACAGGCGTTCGCGCTTAATCGGGGGTGCAGTCCTTAATGCCGACGGAGGTATGCGATATTTTTTTGTCGAATTAAAGGAAAACGCACAGTCGGTAAACTGTGCGTTTCGGTATATAAGCTGAATAATTATTTTGTAGCAATGAACGGTGCAACACTTGTTGCAACAGTGCTCTTCGGCATCGTCTGAAGCCAGATCTTTCCCGGACCTGTAAGAACTGTATTGAATAAGCCCTCACCACCGAAGAGAACATTGCCGACACCTTTTACAGCCTGGATCTCAACGCCAACTGTTTCTTCCAGTACAGCAAGACTTCCTGTATCGATGATCATTTTCTGACCTGCGGCAAGCTCGTATTCGATAACGCTGCCGTCTATTTCAAGGAATACCAGACCGTTACCGGAGAATTTCTGAAGGATAAAGCCTTCACCGCCGAAGAATCCTGCACCGGCTTTCTTCTGGAAATGAATGGACATTTCTACGCCGGTCTCACTTGCGAGAAATGCGGTTTTCTGTGCAACTATTGAACGACCGGGCTTGATCTCAAGAGCCATGATCTCGCCGGGGAAGCTTGATGAAGCTGCAAACAGTCCGTTTCCACCCTTACAGGTATAAACATTCTGGAACATGGATTCACCTGAGAGCATTCTGCCGAATGCCTTGCCGATGCTGCCGCCGGCATTGGTGGACATTACCATGTTGGGAGACATCCAGCTCATAGCGCCCTGCTGTGTTTTAATGCTTTCGCCGTCGTTAAGTGTCATGATAACTACCGGCAACGGAGTTCCTTTGATTTCGTAATTCATACAGTTATCCTTTCTCTAAAGAGTATTTTTAGTAAATCTTACATTTACTTAGATTATTATATCATAGTTTTTGTAAAAAATCAATAGGTTATAATGAAATTTTAGTTATTGACGTATCGGTTGAATTGATGTATAATTATAGTGTTTATTAATCGAAATATCGATATTAGGGTGATAAATGTGGGAGTATTAAGTGAAATTAAGACAGGCAAGACCGTAATAGTGGAGAAAATAGGCGGAGAAGGCGCCTTGCGTCAGCATTTTCTTGATATGGGAGTTATTCCGGGAACCGAGATAACTCTTGAAAAGCTTGCGCCTATGGGAGATCCCATGGAACTGCGGCTTCACGGGTATGCGCTTACTATGCGTCTTGCCGATGCCGCACAGATAGAGGTGTCCGAGATACGTGAACCTGTTCAGGCATCGGTCACAAAGACTGTAAAAATGCCGAAGTCCGATAAGCGTGAATCGGTACACCCGGGACTTGGTGAGGGCGGAAAATACCATGTAAAGGGAAGCGGAGATCCGCTTCCCGAAGGCACTGTTCTGAAACTTGCTTTAGTCGGCAATCAGAACAGCGGCAAGACCACACTGTTTAACCGTCTTACCGGCTCAAAGCAGCACGTGGGAAATTTCCCGGGAGTAACGGTGGACCGCAAGGACGGCACTATAAAGGGACATCCCGAAGCTGTTATAACAGACCTTCCGGGTATTTACTCAATGTCACCGTACACGAACGAGGAGATAGTTTCCCGTAGTTTTGTGCTTGATGAAAAGCCTCATGCTATCATCAACATCGTTGATGTAACGAATATAGAGCGAAATTTGTATCTTACGATACAACTGCTTGAAATGGATATACCTATGGTCGTGGCGCTCAATATGATGGACGAGCTGACCGCTAACGGCGGAGGTATAGATGTGAACGCCATGGAGAGAATGCTCGGAGTACCGGTTGTGCCTATCTCCGCTGCCAAAAATCAAGGCGTTGACGAGCTTGTTAATCATGTGCTGCACGTTGCAAAATATCAGGAAAAGCCTATAAAGACAGATCACTGCGATAAAAGTGAAAAGGGAGGAGCGGTACACCGCTGCCTGCACAGTATAGCACATCTTATTGAGGATCACGCGGAACAGACAGGTTTGCCGCTGCGTTTCGCGTCAAGTAAGGTAGCAGAGGGCGACAGCCTAATAATCAAGCAGCTGAAACTTGACAGAAACGAGGAAGAAACTGTCGAGCATATCGCGGCACAAATGGAGGCTGAGCGAGGACTTGACAGAAGCGCTGCAATTGCGGATATGCGTTTTTCATTCATTTTCCGGGTATGCAGGGAATCTGTCACAAAGCCTCATGAGAGCCGCGAGCATATCAGAAGCCGCAGGATAGACAAGATACTTACAGGAAAATTTACCGCGATCCCTGTTTTTATCCTTATAATGGGCGCAGTTTCATTTCTTACGTTCAACGTCATAGGCGCTTTTTTGCAGGAACTGATAGAAATGGGCGTTGACTATGTCCGTGAGCTGACCGACACCGCGCTTACAATGGCAGATGTGAACCCTGTAATACACGGCATAATAATAGGCGGATTTTTTGAGGGCGTGGGAAGTGTGCTGAGCTTCCTGCCTATAATCGTAACGCTGTTCTTTTTCCTGTCGCTGCTTGAGGACAGCGGCTACATAGCACGTGTAGCCTTTTTCATGGATAAACTGCTGCGCAGGATAGGGCTTTCCGGGCGAAGCATAGTTCCGCTGCTCATAGGGTTCGGCTGTTCCGTTCCCGCAGTAATGGCAACGAGGACTATGCCAAGTGAGCGGGACAGAAAAATGACCATACTGCTGACACCGTTCATGAGCTGCTCAGCGAAAATGCCGATTTATTCGTTTTTTGTGGAGGCCTTTTTCCCGGAAAACGGCTGGCTGGTATTTATCGGGCTTTATGTACTCGGAATTATTGTAGGAATACTTGCTGCCTGTCTATACCGCGGAGTTCTGTTCAGGGGCGAGGCTGTTCCGTTCGTAATGGAGCTGCCGAATTATCGCGTCCCCGGAGCAAGAAATGTGGCTCAGCTTCTTTGGGAGAAGGCAAAGGACTTTCTGAAACGCGCGTTTTCGGTAATACTGATAGCATCGCTTGCTGTATGGTTTTTGAAGAGTTTTGATCTCGGTATGAAGCTTACCGAAGACCCCGAAAAAAGCATTCTTGCTGCGGCAGCGGGACTTCTTGCTCCTGTAATGTCTCCGATAGGGCTTGGAGACTGGCGGATACTTGTATCTCTCGTTTCGGGATTTCTCGCAAAGGAGAGCGTTGTCTCCATGTTCGAGATATTGTATTCGGGGGGAGTGGAGACAGCACTGACGGCGCTGTCCGCTGCGTCGATGCTGGTATTCTCGCTGATATACACGCCGTGTGTTGCGGCTATCGCGGCGATCAAGCGTGAACTTGGCGGAAAATGGGCGTTCGGGGTAGTTATCTGGCAATGTCTTACAGCATGGGTCATAGCATTCATCGTACGCGCTGTGCTTATGCTTTTTGGGGTGACATGATGAATTTGGTTGATATAATACTTATCGTTCTTATTGCCGCGGCAGTGGCAGGAGCATTGTTTGTCATGATACGTGACAAGAAAAAGGGAAAAGGCTGCTGCGGGAATTGCAGCTGCTGCGGAGGTTCGGGGGAATGCCGTAAGGCGGATAAACCAGAAAGCTGATATCATTCGGTGAGCTCGGCGGCGTTTGCCATATTCTCGGCAAACACCGCGTATCCCATTGCCGAATCGTTTACAAGCACATGGGTCACTGCGCCGGCAAGCCTGCCGTTCTGTATTATCGGACTGCCGCTCATACCCTGCACTATGCCTCCTGTGTGGGAGAGAAGGTTGGGGTCGGTCACACGTATCGTCATATTGCGCGTTGAGGATGTTTCGGAGCGGTCTATGCTTACTATCTCAATATCATATTCTTTCGGGGTCATGCCGCCGATAGTGGCTAAAATAACAGCCCTTCCTGTTTTTACCTCATCTTTGGAAGCAATTTCCACAGGTTCCGCAAGTATGGGAGCTGCCGTGCATACTCCGAATACACCAAAGTCGTTGTTTCCGGTTATCGTTCCTATCTCCACGCTTGATATGAACGCACCGCAGAGCTCTCCGGGACAGCCGGAGCTTCCGCGGATAACATCGGTTATAGTTACAGCGGTTATCTCTCCTTTGAGCAGCGGCATACGAACGCCTGTTCCGGTGTCGCTTATCCCGTGACCGAGACCGGCAAACCGCTCGGTCTCCGGGTCATAGTATGTCATGGTGCCGATCCCTGCGACACTGTCCTTAGTCCACATACCGAGCTTATATTCGCCGTCGGTATCGGATCTGAGCGCGTTTGCAGTGAATGTAAGCTCCTTGCCCTCACGTATGACACATATTGTACATTTCGGGTCGAGCTGTACCGCGGAGCTTACGGACAAGCTGTCGGTAATGCCCACTCCGTTTACGGATGTTACTATATCGCCTTTTCTTATCCCGGCAGCCTCTGCCGGAGACTGCTGGCTGAGCCTTCCGTTGACGGCGCCGAAATCCGTTACCATTACACCGTCCGTGAGCATTTTGATACCGAATGGCGTACCGCAGGGTACTACTGTTCTGCGCGCCGCAGGCTCGGTGTATGACGCTGCGGGTCGTGCAGCGTTTGTTTCTCCGTATGCTGCCGTACCGATGAATAATACCGAAGCCAGGACGGCGGCGGCTATGTTTGCTATAAATGAAAGCTTTTTCATTTTATCTGCTCCTTTTCTCCGAATTCATGACGCAGATTTAATATTTGCAGAAGACACCGATATATCAGTGGAAAGTTTTGCGGAGAAAATCTGTTGCTTTTTTTATTGAAATGTGGTATTATATATTATATGATATATAACGTTCACATATTATCTATATTCTGAACAAGGCGGAACTATGAAGGTTTTATCAATAATTCTGAAAATAATTGAAACGGGGATAGTCTGTATCTGGGGCGTTGCGGTAGGTATTTTTTTTCCGGCGTGCATAATGGCGTTCGGAAGTGAGATAGTACCCGCGGATATTGCCGCGAGAAACGATATAATGTGGCTCTGGCTTATAACAGCGATAGTCGGTTATGTTCTTTCGGCTGCAATGATATTCGGCAGACATTATCGTATCGCGGCAGTTCTTTCGTTGGCAGGACTTGTCGGAGTGCTTGTGCTTGACGGTATGTTCGACGCGCTGTATGTTTACACAGAGAACAGTTCGGGTCCCGATGAACTGTATCTTCCGCTTATATTTGCGACGCTGCTGGATATATTCATTTTGGCTGTCGAGGAGCGTTCAAACATTGCTAAGCTGTTTGAGGATAAAAAGGCGGCGAAAGAGGAGATCGCGCCGTCTATACTGGGAGATAATGACAATGGCAAAGAATGACGGAAAAAAACGTAAATTCAAAGTGCCTCACGGGCTTGTATTTGCACTGTCGCTATTGGGCGTGGCAGCGCTGATGGCTCTGTATATATGGTTCGTGGGAACTGTTCTGGCAGGCTCGGAGACTATGAACGATGACACGCCGGCTTATGTACAGCCTGACTTTGCGGAAGGCTGAAATATCCGAAGGAGGAGTACTATGGCACTTATACAGGACGACATCAGATTTCATCTGCACATAAGAACAGGAGATGTCGGCAGGTATGTTATCCTGCCGGGAGACCCGGGGAGAGTACCGAAGATAGCCGCTTTGCTCGATAACGCGCACCCGGTAGCGCAGAACCGCGAGTACACCACATATACCGGTGAGCTTCTCGGGGTGCCGGTAAGCGTCGTATCGACAGGTATCGGAGGCGCTTCCACAGCTATCGCCGTGGAGGAGCTTATAATGAGCGGCTCGGATACATTCGTCCGAATCGGTACGAGCGGCGGAATGGACATGAAGGTATTCGGCGGAGACCTTATCGTGGCGAGCGGTGCGATAAGAAGCGAGGGTACGAGCAGGGAGTATATCCCGATAGAATATCCTGCTGTTCCTGATTATGATGTGATGTGTGCGCTAAAACAGGCAGGGGATACACTCTCTGCCGATGAAGACGGCAACCGCTGTCATGTGGGCGTTGTTCACTGTAAAGACAGCTTCTACGGTGAGATTGACCCGAACGGAGTGCCTGTTTCATCTACGCTGGCGCCCGCATGGGACGCGTATGTGCGCTGCGGCTGTCTTACGAGCGAAATGGAGTCGGCAGCATTGTTCTCTGTCGCTATCGCGAGACACGTTAGAGCCGGAGCGGTGTTTACCGCACTGTGGAATGTGGAGCGCACCAAAGCAGGACTTCCGGATAAGGTGTGTGAGAGCTCCGAGCGAGCTATCAGTTGTGCTGTCGAAGCGATAAAGCTGCTTATCGAATGTGACAGAAAATGACACTTTTTTCATATTTTTACACGTATTGTCGTTCGTGAGCTGCAAATAATATGAACGCGGGAACCTGTTTCGGTTTATATTATTCCGCTATTTCTTACGAACGGAGAGATCACAATGAGCACAGAAAGAGCAAATAAGTGCATCGCCTGCACAGTAACAAACTGCACACATCACTGCTGCGACAGCGATTATTGCAGTCTTGACCATATACAGGTCGGAACACACGAGGCAGATCCGTCAATGGATCAGTGCACAGACTGCCAGTCATTCATTATGAAATAACCAAAAAGCCGGCTGCTTAAAAGGCAGTCGGCTTATCTGTTCATAAATGTTACTTTAAGGAACTCTATATTTGTAATATATTTACATAGTTTCCTTTTCAAAAGATTTCATTTTTGTTAAAAAGATATGGAATAATAGGAAAAAATCTTGACATTATTGTAATTTTGATATATAATAGATACAACATAAGTGAACGGGGTGGGATAATGGAAAAGAATAAGGATCATAATTCCCAGCTGCTTTTTGGCGTAAGATGCGTGCTTCTTGCGCTTTGTTTGCTTGTTTTATCGGGTTCGCTGATTTACGGGAACATCATAGAGGGCGGTATTGCGCTGCCCGACCTTATTATGCGCGGAGCAGCCATTGTTTTTACTGCGGCTGTTCTTTTCTTTGAGATAACGACTTATCGTGAGCTTAACAACCGCGGCGTTCGTGAGATATACAGAGAGAAGGAGATCGAGCTCGATAAGCTTGACAAGTTCAAACAGCTTGTCAATAAGAACGAGTTTATTTACAATTTCCAGCCTATCGTAAACGCCCGCGACGGATCTATATTTGCTTATGAGGTGCTTATGCGCACTTCCGATGATATCGGTCTGAAACCTCTTGAGGTGCTCAAGTATGCCGAGATCAGTGAAATGCTGGATAAGATCGAGCGAAGCACATTCTTCAATATCCTTAAATACTACAAAGAGAATATCGAGCTGTTCAAGGGTAGAAAGATATTCATAAACAGCATACCGAGCGTTATCCTGCCGGATGACGAGCTTGAAAAGCTCCAGGCGCTTTATTCCGGTATTTCCGAGAATGTAGTTGTTGAGATACTTGAAAACGACGATGATGACGACAATTCAATTGCGGCGTTTGATAAGCTGCGGAATATCTTAAACTGCAATATTGCCGTAGATGACTATGGAAGCGGCTATTCCAATGATATGAAGGTGCTCAATAACAACCCGAATTTCATCAAAATTGATATGTCGATGATCACCTCGATAGACACAGATTCCAAAAAGCAGCTCCTTGTATCGAATCTTATAAAATTCGGCAGAAAATACGACATAAAGATACTTGCCGAGGGCGTTGAAACTAAGGAAGAGCTCACAAAGGTCATTGAGCTGGGTGTTGATCTTATCCAGGGTTTTTATACCGCGCGCCCCGCGAAAGATGTGCTGCCGGAAATAGATGCGGAGATAAGCCAGTACATAAAGGAAGAAAATGTCCGTCTTTCAAAGTACAACAACGAGAAACGTGTGTACGAAGCGTCTGCGGGAGAGATAGTCAATGTATTCAATCTCTCGCTTGAAAAGTATTCCGAGGTATTCGTTTCTGAGGGTACCGTAAGATTTATCGGCACAAAGAACACCATTGTCGATATGGTGGTCAAGACCGCAGATAATACCGATGTAATGCTTATCTTTGAAAACGTCAATATCAAGGGTGCGGTCGAGACAACCGTTCAGATAGGCAATAACGCGAATGTCACTGTTATACTTGAAGGAGAGAATACCTTCAATAAGGAAGGTATCTATGTTCCGCCGAATTCAACAGTGAATATAAGCGGTGAAGGAAAGCTGTCGGTCAAGAACAACCGCAACGGCGGCGTTGGTATCGGCTCGAGCTTTGAAAAGGCTTACGGTACTATCATAATTGATACCGAGGGTGGAATATCCGTCGATTCCTCCGGTGATAAGATAGTCTGCATCGGCGGCGGCGAAAAGGGAACAAACGCGTATATCAAGATAGTAAAGGGCTCGGTCGATGTAAACGGCAGAGGAATTTACGCAGTTGGTATCGGAAGCGCATCCGGAGATACTAACATCGTTATAGAGCATGGAGCGGTGCGTACACATTGTGTCGCGAATGAAGCTGTTTCCATAGGAACGATGTACGGTACTGTGGATATCGTAAATTCGGGTTATCTTGAGCTCGTTAGCGACGGTGAGCGCGTTACCGGTATAGGCGTTCTTAATGCGGGAAGCGGAAATGTAGAATTCGCGGGCGGAAACGTAAGCTCGATTATACACGGTGATATCGGCACAGCGATAGGCTCGCTTGGCGGAAGTCTGAATATAAAGTGTGCCGGCGGAAGACTTCACGGTCATGCCGAAGGTACGAGAGTATGCGGCATCGGTGCTCTCGACGCGGGCGGTACTGTTCATCTTTCCGGCGGTACTATCACGGTCGGTATCAAATCCTCCGAGCCTTCATGGATCGGAAATGCCGATAATATTCCGGTCATTACGGGCGGAAATGTCATTCTTGAAGATAACGGCGAGATAAGAGCGGTGAACGCGGCGGGCGAGGAGCTTGTGCTCTGCCGCCTTGACAAGCTCTCAACGTACAACGAGTATATTACTACAGTCAAGGGCGGTTACACCTACCGCGCCCAGCGTGACGAACATTCGGGACTTCTGAATGTGTATATCCCCGAGCGCATACGTGATAACATTGCGCAGCGAATAGCCCTTGAGATGATGAAGGACAGGGAACTTGCCGAGCAGAAGGCTGAAAGAGCAGCCACAGAATAAAATAAACGCTCCGTTTCGGTTGAAACGGAGCATTTTTTAATTGCTCAGTTTTTCAGGCTTTGCAGAGGTGCCGGGATATGACCGCCGCGGGAGATGAATTTTGCGGGTGAGAATTTATTGACTGGCATAACGGGACCGCTTCCGAACAGACCGCCGAATTCGAGTGTTTCGCCCTCCTTCATGCCGATAGCGGGGATAACGCGGACTGCGGTGGTTTTGCTGTTCACCATGCCGATAGCAGCTTCGTCCGCGATTATCGCGGAGATTATTTCTTCCGGAGTGTCTCCGGGGATCACTATCATGTCAAGTCCCACGGAGCAGACCGCGGTCATTGCTTCAAGCTTTTCAAGACACAGCGAGCCGCAGTTTACAGCGTCTATCATGCCGGCGTCCTCGGATACCGGGATAAAGGCTCCCGAAAGTCCGCCTACACGCGATGAAGCCATTACGCCGCCTTTTTTCACAGCGTCGTTCAGCAGAGCGAGCGCAGCAGTAGTTCCGTAAGCTCCGCAGCTTTCAAGTCCTATCTCTTCGAGGATATGTGCCACGGAATCGCCTACCGCCGGGGTGGGGGCGAGGGAAAGATCTACTATTCCGAAAGGAACTCCAAGTATCTTGCTGGCTTCGGTGCCGACGAGCTGACCCATACGTGTCACTTTGAAGGCTGTCTTTTTGATAGTGTCGGCTACCTCGTCGATGCTCGCATCGGGCATTTTCGCAAGAGCTGCTCTTACAACGCCGGGACCGCTTACGCCTACGTTTATAACACAGTCGGGTTCTCCTACACCATGGAACGCACCTGCCATAAATGGGTTATCCTCGACGGCGTTGCAGAATACAACTATCTTTGCTGCGCCGAAACAGTGATCCTTTGCGGTCATTTCGCTTGCCTGCTTTATTATCCTGCCCATGAGCGCAACAGCATTCATATTGATACCTGCGCGTGTGGAGCCGACATTTACCGAAGAGCAGACCTTTGTGGTGACCGAGAGGGCTTCGGGTATAGATTCCATAAGTTCGCGGTCACCTGCCGAGAAACCCTTGTGTACAAGTGCCGAATACCCTCCGACGTAGTTTACTCCGGTTTCGTCGGCAACTTTCTGGAGAGTCTGAGCGAATTTTACCGGACTGCCCTTTGCGGCAGCCGCAAGCATGGCGATAGGAGTTACCGAAAGACGCTTGTTGATTATCGGAATGCCATAGCGTTTTTCAATGTCCTCTCCTGTCTTTACATGGTTGCAGGCAAGGCGCATCATCTTGTCGTACACTTTAGCGCACGCCTTGTCGATATCGCTGTCGATACAGTCAAGAAGGCTGATACCCATAGTGATAGTACGGATATCAAGGTTTTCCTCCTGTATCATCTTGATAGTTTCAAGTATATCGTTTGAATTTAAAACCATTTTACCGAACCTCTCGCATTATATTCTGTGCATCGCGTTGAAGATGTCCTCGTGCATAACATGGATCTGGAGCCCCATTTCCTCGCCTGCCTTAGTGAGCTTGTCGGAAAGCTCGGAGTAGTGATCCTCACACTTTGTTATGTCGATAAGCATTGTCATCGCAAAAAGATCCTGCATTATAGTCTGTGTCACGTCCATGACGTTCGCGTTTGCCTCCGCACAGATCGTACAGATCTTGGCAAGTATTCCGACCGTGTCCTTTCCTATAACCGCAACTACTGCTCTCATATCAAATATGTCCTTTCTTTATATGGTTTTTGCTGCATATTGCAATCATAGAATATATTATACTATATTTTCCAAAAAAAGTAAAGAAAATTATGGACAAATTTCAAAAAATATAGTATAATATAAATATTAAATGCTTGAAAGGTGGTGAAAAGCGTGGCTGTGCTGTTTGACCTGCATTCTCACTGCGATCTGTCCTTTGACGGGAAGAGCAGCGCTGAGGAAATGGTAAGGCGGGCTGTTGAGCTTGGGGTAATGTACTATGCTCTTACAGACCATGTTGACCTCGGCGATCACGCTGACCCGGATCAGGACATTGAAACTACTGTAAACGGTGCGCGTGAGCAGATTCCGGAGCTTCGGAAGAGATATGCGGACAAAGTGACGCTCCTGTATGGCGTGGAGCTCGGGCAGGCTGTACATGAGCCTGAGACAGCCGAAAGGCTGCTGAGAGAGAACGGTTATGATTTTGTTATCGGCTCTGTTCATAATGTCCGAGGATATGACGATTTCTATTTTCTTGATCATAACAAGCTTGACCCGATAAAGCTGCTGGACATTTACTTTGATGAGCTTCTTGAAACTGCGGAATGGGGAAAATTCGACGTTATGGCGCATATCACCTATCCGCTGCGGTATATAGTAGGCGAGTACGGCATAAAGATCGATATGCAGCGGTGGAAAGGCAGGCTTGACGAGATATTCAGAGCATTGATAAGAAACGGCTGCGGTATCGAGATAAATACATCGGGGCTGCGGCAGAAACTTAACAGGCTTATGCCGGAAGCGTCAATGGTGAAGCGGTACCGTGAGCTCGGCGGGGAGATACTTACTGTCGGCTCCGACGCGCACTGCACAGACGATCTCGGAAAGGGGATCGAGGAGGGCATCGCTGCGGCGCGTGAGGCGGGATTTGACAGAATAGCGGTGTTTAAAAACAGAAAACCGACGTTCGTTGAGATATGAACGTACAGAAAGGATAAAGATATGAACAAACTTGTAGAGCTTTTACGCAAGAATTCACGGCTGACCAATGAAGAGCTTGCGGTCATGCTTGGAAAGACTTCCGACGAGATCGAGAAGGAGCTCAATGAACTTGAAAACGCGGGAATGATAATCGGCTACTCTGCGATAATCAACGAAGAAGAGGTTGACAGAAACTGCGTTACCGCATTCATCGAGATCAAGGTATCTCCTCAGGCGGAGCACGGATATAACGAGATAGCTACGATGCTTGCGCAGTATAAAGAGGTGGACAGCGTTTACCTGATGAGCGGTTCTTTCGATCTCTCTGTGACTATCCGCGGTACTAATCTGCGTGAGGTAGCACTTTTTGTGTCTGACAAGCTTGCTCCGATCGACGGCGTACTTTCCACCACGACCCACTTCATTCTTCGCAGATACAAGGAAAAAGGCATTGAGTTTCCGCTGGTCGAGGACGACGAGAGGGGAATGGTGGGTCCGTGATGAATTACGAAGAAATACTCTCACAGAAGACTCAGGGGATCAAGTTTTCGGGAATACGGAAATTCTTTGATATTGCGGCGTCGGTGAAAGATGTTATAAGCCTTTCCGTAGGTGAGCCGGATTTCAAGACCCCGTTCATCATACGCAAGGAGGCTATCCGCACACTTGAAAAGGGAAAGACCGCATATACTTCAAATGCCGGTCTTGATACGCTTCGCGGCGCTATCGCGGGGTACCTTGATGAAACTATCAAAGTAAAGTATGACCCTGCTCACGAAATAATTGTTACAGTGGGAGGTTCGGAAGCTATCGACGCGGCGTTCCGCGCACTTCTCAATCCCGGTGACGAGGTTCTCGTGTGCGAGCCGAGCTTTGTGTGCTACGACCCACTGATAAGGCTTGCCGACGGTGTGCCGGTGCCGATAGAGACCAAGGCGGAGGATAAGTTCAAGCTTACTCCCGAGGCTCTTCTTGCAGGCATCACTCCCAGAACAAAGGCTCTTGTTCTCCCGTACCCTAACAACCCGACAGGTGCGGTGATGCGCCGTGACGAGCTTGCAAAAATAGCGGAGATACTGCGTGAAAAGAATATAATCGTGATATCTGACGAAATATACTCCGAGCTTACCTATGGCGATGTTAAGCACGTATCCATAGCGGAATTCGAGGGTATGCGCGAGCGTACCATAGTTATAAACGGTTTCTCAAAGGCTTTTGCTATGACAGGCTGGAGACTTGGATTTGCGGCGGGACCTGCTCCGATAATCACACAGATGCTGAAAATACATCAGTACGGCATCATGAGCGCTCCTACAGTGAGCCAATACGCCGCTGTGACCGCGCTCCGTGAGTGCCGTGAGGATATCGACTACATGGTGGGCGAGTACGATATGCGCCGAAAGCTGATCGTGAACGGTTTCAACGAAATGGGACTTGAGTGCTTTGAGCCCGAGGGCGCATTTTATGTGTTCCCGTGCATAAAGTCAACAGGTCTTTCATCGCAGGATTTTTGTCTGCGCCTAATCGAACAGAAGAAAGTCGCGGTAGTTCCGGGTGACGCGTTCGGTGAGTGCGGAGAAGGGTATATCCGGGTAAGCTACGCGTATTCCATAAACCACATTCTTCAGGCGCTGAAACGTATCAAGGAGTTTATCAATGAGCTTGACCGTTAAGGCATACGCAAAGCTCAATCTGTGGCTGGATATAACAGGAAAGCGCGCTGACGGCTATCACACTCTCAACACGGTCATGCGTCGGATAGACCTTCATGATGATGTGGAAATCGAGACCCGTTCAGGCAGTGATGTCGTTATACATTGCGAGACTCCCGGAATACCAACTGACAGCCGAAATATAGCATACAGAGCTGTAAAGCTGTTTTCCGGAAGGCTTGGAAAGGACATCGGAGCAGTTATACGCATACACAAGCGAATTCCCGTTGAAGCAGGTCTCGGGGGCTCCAGCGCTGACGGTGCGGCAGTTCTTACGGCTCTGAACGAGCTGTGCGGAAGACCTTTGAGTACTGATAGTTTATGTTCGCTCGGAGCGTCATTGGGAGCAGATGTTCCTTTTTGTATAATGGGAGGAACAGCAAGATGCACAGGCATCGGAGATATCATGCAGCCGATTGAATGCGCTGATTTTGCGGCGCTTGTGATAAAGCCCGGGTTCAGCTGCCCGACAGCGGAAGCGTACAGGGATTATGATAAAAAGCCGGTATCTGAAATAGACGGCTTTGACGAGTTCTGTAAGAGGATCGGCTCAGAGCGTTCGTATTTGAACGCAAATGTGTACAATGTCTTTGAGAGATTGTACAATGACCGTAGAATAAATGAATTTAAGAGACTTCTGATGAGTTTCGGCGCAGAGTGTGCCTGCATGACCGGAAGCGGCAGCGCGGTATTCGGTATATTTTCGGATATTACCGCGGCTGAGAAAGCAGCAGGCATGATAAGCGATGATGTCATAAAATTAGCTGTTCAAGCAATTTAGGTATTGCTTTTTTCAGAGAAGTGTGCTATAATATTTTGTCAGAACGCAAGGAGGACTGTATTATGATAGTAGTCCACAATCACCTCGGCGGTATAGAGTTTACAAAATCATTCTTTGTATCGCTTATTGCAAATACTGCGACGAGCTGTTTCGGAGTTTCGGCAATGAACGCGTCAACTCCTGCGGAACGTATTGCCGACCTGATTCCCGCACTCGGAAACGTGCTCGGGATAAACAAAGGCGTGAATGTTCATATCAGAAACGGCAGAGTAAGCATAGGTATCCATATTTCCGTGATGTACGGTGTCAATATATCCGCGGTGGTTGCGAGCATAAAGAATAAGCTCCGCTATGCGGTGGAGGAGCAGACAAGGCTTACGGTGGAAAAAGTCGATGTTTATGTTGACGGGCTTACAAATTGAGGAAAGCTTATGACTGATACACTTTTTGTGTTTTATTCACTTGAGGGAAACACGGCATTTGTAGCGGAGACAGCGTCAGAGACTGCGGAAATGGACGTGGAAAGGCTTGTTCCCGAAAAAGAACCGCCGAAAAAGGGCGCGGGCAAATTCTTCTGGGGCGGCAAGAGCGTTGTGTTCAACGAGAAACCGAAACTCGCTCCTCTTAAATATGATATTTCCGCATACAGCAATATCATCATAGGATTCCCGGTCTGGGCGGGAAGCTATCCTCCCGCGGTAGCTTCGTTTCTGAACGATCATGATCTAAGCGGGAAAAAGGTTTACGTTATTGCCTGTTCGGCAGGCGGCAACGCGGAAAAAGCTTTAAAGAAACTTGCCGACAATCTGCCGGGGAGCAATATTACCGACAGTCTTAGTCTTACCGATCCGTTAAGGGATAAAGAAAAGAATTCAAAGCTTATAGTTGATTTCATAGAAAAGAATTTCAGCAGCCGGTAAAGGCTGTGAAAAAGGAAGTGTCGATTTGGAGATAAGCGGCAAGCTGCTGCGCGACGGTATCATATCCGGCGCGCACAACATTATCAACAACAAGAACAGAGTGGACGAACTCAACGTATTCCCGGTACCCGACGGCGATACGGGAACCAATATGTCCATGACGATCAGAAATGCGCTGTCCGAGCTCGAAGCTATGGACGACAGCGTAACAGTGAGCGTCGTATCCGCTGCCGCCGCATCGGGTATGCTGCGCGGAGCGCGCGGTAATTCAGGCGTTATACTGTCACTGCTGTTCAGAGGAATATCGAAAGGGCTGAAGGATAAGGAATCGGCGACAGGAGCTGATTTTGCGGCGGCTCTCGACCTCGGTGTAAAAGCGGCATACAAATCGGTAATGAAACCTACCGAGGGAACTGTGCTCACTGTTTCACGTGAAGCTTCCGAAGCCGCTTTGAAAAAAGCGGAGGAGACCGACGACGCCATGGAGGTCTTCGAAGCGCTCATAACTGCCGGCGAAGAGTCGCTTGACCGTACTCCGGAGCTTTTGCCCGCTCTCAAAAAGGCAGGGGTCGTTGACTCCGGCGCAATGGGCTTTCTGCTTATTTTCAAGGGTATTTACAGTGTAGTCAAGGGCGACGGTATCATTGAAAACAAGGAAGCTGCCGAAGAAAAGCGTGAGATAGCACTTGTGAGCAAGAACGCTGCAGGAACATTTGAGACCGATATAAAGTTTACGTATTGTACGGAATATATAGTAAACAAGCGTGAGAACTGCGATGACGCAACAAAGCTGCGCGCGTATCTCGAAAGCATAGGCGACAGTGTCGTGGTAGTTGACGACGACAGCATCATCAAGATACACGTCCATACCGACCATCCGGGTCTTGCGTTTGAAAAAGGACTTACCTTCGGTTATCTTACCAATATGAAGATAGAGAACATGAAGGAACAGCATAAGACTCAGAGAAAGAAGGCTGCCAACGAGTCAAAGAGCCGTCCGGTACCCGTGAAGCCGGAAAAGGAAGTCGGGTTTGTGGCAGTTGCGAGCGGAGCGGGAGTTGAGGCTCTGTTCAACGATCTCGGGGTTGACAGTATCGTCCGCGGCGGTCAGACATCAAATCCCTCCACGGAAGATATACTCGACGCGATAATGGCTACACCCGCGAAGAATGTATTTGTACTTCCTAACAACAAGAATATCATACTTGCAGCCGAACAGGCTGTGAAACTCGCTGACAGAAAGGTCATCGTTCTCCAGTCGCGTTCGGTGCCGCAGGGAATAACCGCGATGCTCACGTACGACCCGGAGCTTTCCGTAAAGGAAAACAGCGTGAACATGACGGCTGCGCTGGATAATGTGGGAACAGGACTTGTGACCTTCGCGGTGCGCGACAGCGTTGTGGGAGACAAGAAGATAAAAAGCGGAGATATACTCGGCATGGAAAACGGCAAGCTGAATGTCGTTGACCGCGATATTTCAAAGGTGCTGTACAAGGTGACGAAGCACCTGATGAACGGCAGCAGCTCCTATGTTACCGTTATTTACGGCGCGGATGTGTCGGACGATGACGCGCGTGCCGCGTTCTCCTACTTAAAACAGAAATTCGGCGACAGCATTGAGCTTTCGCTTGTAAACGGCGGTCAGCCGGTTTACTATTACATGGTCTCGGTAGAATAAGAAAACAAGCCGCACACGGAATGTGTGCGGCTTGCTGTTTTTTTATAGCTTGCTGTCTATCCAGTTCAGAATGTCCTGCATGACCTCGCCCTTGTTCAGCTCGTTGAGAAGCTCGTGACGCGCTCCGGGATAGAGCTTGATGTGTACGTGTTGAACTCCTGCGCTGACAAATGCTTTATAGGCCCGTTTAACTCCCTTGCCGTATTCACCGACAGGGTCAGCATAACCCGCGATGAACAGTATGGGAGTTTCCTTGTTCATTTTCGCAATGTTTGAAGCGTCGGTGATAAATTTCACTCCGCCCATCATATCACGGAAAAGCCCTACGCTCGGTATAAACCCGCATTACTCGTCTGCCATATACTTATTGACTGTTTCCGTGTCACGGCTTAACCAGTCGTATGCGGTACGTACATCGGTGTAACGTGAATTGTACGAGCCGAATGCTATCTTGTTCAGCATTTCTCCGGGTCTGTGCGCTCCGTAAAGCTTTACGGCAGCCTCTGCCATTGCATATCCCGCATCAACGGCAGGGCGCGCCTGATGACCCGTACCGCATATTATCGCAAGATTCGGTTTGTTGGGGTAGCGTATCAGATATGTTCTTGTAAGAAAGCTCCCCATGCTGTGTCCGAAGAAGATATACGGCAGTGAGGGATAGCTTGCGCGCATCGTATGATACAGGATATCCATATCGTCAACTACGTGGCTCCAGCCGTCATTCTCCGCGAAAAAACCGAGTTCATCGGCATACGGACCGTGACCGAGGTGGTCGTTGCCCACCGCTAATATACCGTTCTCCGCAAGATACATCATGAAATCGTCGTAACGTTCGATATGCTCTGCGATGCCGTGTGCTATCTGAAGTATTGCTCTCGGCTGTTCCGCGGGCATACACATACGTGCGCGGATAGTGTTGCTTCCTGTGCTGGACTGAAATGTGAAGTCTTTGAGTTCGGACATTTTTAAAACGCTCCTTTTGGTAACTTTAACTTTATTTTACCATATTCTCACTTGGTTTTCAAGTATATTTGAAAAAAACGGGAGAGACGTTTATCCGTACGGCGGATAATGTTGACTTTTGAAGCTCTTTGTGGTATAATATTGCCATATTATTTACGGAGGTTCGCTATGAAGTATCTGATAATAATTGATATGCAGAAGGATTTTGTTACCGGAGCACTGGGCTCAGATGAAGCGCGGAGGATAATTCCCGCAGTGGAAGCCAAAGCGGCGGATAGTTCTTATGATAAAGTATTCTACACATTTGATACACATTACGATGATTATATGGACACGCTCGAAGGAAAGAAACTGCCCGTTCCTCATTGCATCAGAGGTACTGACGGGTGGAACTCGGTACTTTCTTCCGTAAGAGGTGAGCTTATAGAAAAGAACACTTTCGGATATGACGGCTGGTTTGAAAAGCTCGGAAAACTCGGACGCGGCGACAGCATAGATATTATCGGGGTATGCACCGACATCTGCGTAGTCTCCAATGCGCTCATATTGCGCGCGCTTTATCCTGATACGCCGATAGCCGCGGACGCGTCTTGCTGCGCGGGAACATCTGTGACTGCGCACAAAGCTGCACTTACCGTTATGAAGTCCTGCCAGATAGATATAATAAATGAACGGGGAGAATAAAATGGATCGGAACGTTACCTGTAAACTGCCGAGGATCATCAACAGCCTGCTGGAAACTGATATGTACAAATTCAGCATGGGTCAGGCGATATATCATAGGTTCAGCGATTACAAGACTACCTGGTCTTTTCGCTGCCGGAACGAAGATGTAAAATTCACGCCCGGAATGGTGGACGAGATACGCGCGCAGATAAAGCTTTTCTGCGGTCTTAGGTTTACCGATGAGGAACTCGATTATCTGAATAACATCAGATGGATAAAGGGCTCGTATGTCGATTTTCTGCGCCTGTGGGAACCGCGATACGAGGACTTTGAAATAACCTCCGACGGCGGGTGCGGGCTTTCGATTGAGACAAAGGGTACATGGCTCAATACAAGTATGTATGAGATACCGACTCTTGCTATCGTGAATGAAGTGTATTTTCGCATGAAGTACGACCACGATGAGCTGATGAAACAGTTTGAAGCCAATCTCGAAACAAAGGTATCGCGCCTTGAAAATAATGAACTCAATATTTCCGCGTTCAGCGAGTTCGGACTGCGCAGACGTTTGTCGGCGGGGGCACAGGAGCTTGCGGTGAAGCGTCTCGCGGAAATGAAACAGTGCAGCTCAAAATTTGTCGGCACATCGAATGTTTATCTTGCCAAGAAATTCGGAGTAACACCGGTAGGCACAATGGCGCATGAGTGGATAATGTGCGTGGGACAGGGCAATCACAAGCACAACCCCGCGTATTCCAACTGGTATGCCCTTGACGCTTGGGTGCAGGAATACGGAGTTCTTAACGGCATAGCTCTGACGGATACGATAACCACCGATTGTTTCCTGCGGGATTTCAGACTGACGTATTCCACGCTTTTCAGCGGAGTACGGCACGATTCCGGAGATCCGTTTGAATGGGGCGATAAGATGATAAAGCACTATGAGAGCCTCGGTATTGACCCGGCACAGAAGACGCTTCTTTTCAGCGACAGTCTTGATTTTGAACGTGCCGATAAGCTCAACAGATACTTTAACGGACGGGCGAGAGTGGCGTTCGGGATAGGCACATATATCTCCAATGACACCAATGTACCGCCGCTCAACATCGTTATGAAAACAACAGCCTGCAACGGTATGGATGTAGCGAAGATATCCGATGTTCCCGGCAAGGGAATGTGCAAGAATGATGCTTATGTTCATTATCTGAAACGCTGCATAGACTGGCGCATGAATAACGACAGATAAAAAGAAATACCGCACAAAGCTGCTGTGCGGTATTTATGTTTCAGTTGGTTTTCAAAGAGCGTATATATGCGGAGAGCTCCTGTGCCATTTCCTCCTGTTCGGTTATGCGCGGGTGTCCGTCGGTGGCAAGACCTGCACGCTTGAATTTAAGTCTTGTTACGTCCGGGTCGGCAAGCTCGGCGCAAAGTTCGTCAAGTATGTATTCCCATTTTGCCTCGTGTTTCAGGACTGTGGTTATGATTATAAATCTTGCTGTCTTGTAGCGCTCTTTAAGGTCGAGCAATATTTCCTTGTAGCGGGCTTTCCAGCGTTCGGTGTATTCCTTGTCGAATACAGCGTCGGGGTTCGGGTGCGCGTCGTTCTGACCGATAGCGAAAATAACAAAATCGGGTGTGTAGCACGAAAAATCCCACTTGCTGACGCCGCACGGAGCATACGGCACATAGCTTAGCTTATCGTATGTGCTTTCAAGTCCTGTGAGAGTTGCTATGTCGGGTCCGTAAAAGTACCCTGTATGGTCGAACAGCGCGATGCCGCCCTGTGAATTGTTGTGGAATTGTGCATTCAGCTTCCGCGCGGTCATGAAAGTGTAGCTGAAATAGCTGTTGTCATACATTCCGTGATGGTTCTCGGGGTCGGACATTCCTTCGTAGTAAACCGCCTCCGTAACTTCGCCTGCTGAAACGCTGTCACCGAAAAATTCGAGCTTTAGGCTGTAGTCTGTCGGAACCGGATAAACACTTTCAGCTTGCACCGACAGAAATCTGAAATAATGCGCGGCAGCCTGGCGCTTGAATATCATGCAGGTGTGTGCGCCGCTGTCAAGACCTTCAGAAAGCAGTACGGTCTGTCTGGCGGTTTCTTTTTTCAGCTCGTATTTATGCTGAACTCCGTCAATGACCGCTCCCAGCCACTGCGGGTCGTCTGTCATGGAAATGTTTTCGATCTCGACGGACAGAGAACTTCCCGTAAATCCGAATTTTATATTTGCGCCGGGGTAAATGATCAAAGGAGCCCTGATGTCTGAGAAATCAGTCCTGCCCATGTAAGAAAATGCCTTGTTGTCTGCTGTGAATACTGCCATATCCAATGCTCCTCCGGAAAAACAGAAATATAATTATATAATATCATAAAAAGCGTAAATTTTCAATAGTGCTGTATTGATTTTTTTATATAAAAATGATATACTTATAATGTATGAAAAAATCCGAAAGGAAAAACGAAAATGAACGGTGAAATAAGGATAGAAGCACAGACTGCGGGAGTGTTCAATTTTTCTATGCAGCAGAACTACATACCTCTTATCAGAAGTATCAGTCTTGTCAATGACAGCGATATTTCCTATGAGGGAGTTAGTATCCGGGCGGAGTTTGAACCCGGGTTTGCTAAGCCGTTTGAGTATATGGTACAGTTCGCGGAGCGCATGAGAACAACGGAGATCTCTCCCGTAAGGCTCACACTTTCGACGGAGCTTTTGTTTTCGCTTACGGAAAAGACAGTAGGAAATATAAGGATAACTGCCGAAAAGGACGGGGAAGTGCTGGCGAAGACCGATATCCCTGTGGATATACTTGCTTATGACCAGTGGGGCGGCTCCGAGATAATGCCGGAGCTCATCGCTTCGTTCTGCTCGCCCAATCACCCGATGATAAGCGAGGTCATATCCGAGGCGGGTGTGTATATGCAGCAGTGGACAGGCGCACCGTCATTCACGGGATATCAGTCGGAGGATCCGAATGTGGTCAAGCAGCAGGCAGCGGCGATATATGCGGCATTACAGGCGCGCAATATAGCTTACACCGTTCCGCCCGCAAGCTATGAAAAGTCGGGACAGCGGGTGCGGCTTCCGTACACCGTGCTTACCGAAAAACACGGCACCTGCCTTGACCTTTCGCTTTTGTATGCGTCGTGTTTGGAAGCTGTCGGGATAAATCCGCTTATCATTATCGTCAAGGGTCACGCATTTGCGGGATTCTGGCTTGAAGACGAGACTTTCTCGGACTGCGCCGAGGACGATGTTTCGGCGATAAAAAAGCGTGCCGCCGAGGGTATAGACCGTATATGTACGGTGGAGTGTACTGATTTCACGGCAGGCAATGACGTGGATTTTGCGCGCGCCGAAAAACACGCTCTTGCAAAACTGGAGGAACCGAAGGAGTTCAGGTGCGCAGTTGATATAGGAAGATGCCGCGGGAGCGGGATACGTCCGATGCCTATGCGTGTAGCGGAAAACGGGGAATTCAAGGCTGTAGATTACGGCAAAAGGAACGAAAGCGAGCTTACCGACGCTCCGAGGACTATTGATGTGACGCGGCGCGGCGGATTTGCCGAGGGTAAGGAGCTTACAAAGCAGATGATATGGGAGCGCAAGCTGCTTGACCTTAGCCTTCGCAACAGTCTGCTGAATTTCCGTCCGACTTCATCGAATGTCCAGTTCATGACCGATGATATTGCAAAGCTTGAGGACGTTATCTCCGACGGTGAGAGCTTTCGCATCATGCCTGTCCCTTCGGAAAAGTCATTCACCCTCTCCGACAGCAAGATATATGAGATAGAGAACGACAGAGATATAATAAGCTCGATAGCAGCATCGGAATTCAAGAACCGCCGTCTGCGCACTTTTGTAAGTGAGACCGAGCTTGAAAAAACGCTGAAAAAGCTGCACAGGGATTCAAAGGTGAGTCTTGAGGAGAACGGCGCGAATACACTGTACTTAGCGCTCGGTTTTCTGCGGTGGTATGAGACCGACAAGAGCACAAAACCAAAGTACGCGCCGCTTATACTTGTTCCCGTTGAGATAATCAAAAAAATACAGGATAAGTCGTATTCTCTGCGTGTGCGCGGAGAAGAAACACAGATGAACATTACGCTGCTTGAACTGCTGCGTCAGGATCACGGGCTTACGATAAACGGGCTCGACCCGCTGCCGACAGACGAGAACGGGGTCGATATCCCGCTTGTGCTCAGCACTATGCGTCAGGCTGTAATGTCAAAAAAACGCTGGGATATCGAGGAGCTTGCGTTCCTCGGACAGTTCTCGTTCAGCCGTTTCATCATGTGGAACGATATCCGCAACCGTGCCGACGAGCTTGCAAAAAACAAGGTCGTTGCAAGTCTTATGTCGGGCAGGACTGAGTGGGAGACGGAGGAGCTTGACCTTTCTCCTCACACGCTCGATGAGACCCTGCTCCCGGCGGATATGGCGGTGCCTATGAGTGCCGATTCCTCGCAGCTTGCGGCTATATATGAATCTTCACTCGGACGCAGTTTCGTTCTTCATGGTCCTCCCGGCACAGGAAAATCCCAGACCATTACAAATATGATAGCCAACGCGCTGTTCCGCGGGAAGTCGGTGCTGTTCGTTGCGGAGAAAATGGCGGCGCTGTCGGTAGTACAGAAAAGACTTGCAAAAGTCGGTCTTGACCCGTTCTGTCTGGAGCTCCATTCAAACAAGTCCAACAAGCGCGCGGTGCTCACGCAGCTTGAAAAGGCGCTGTCCATGAGCCGTATCAAGCCGCCGGCGGAGTATGCACAGACTGCGGAGAAACTTCACTCGCTGCGTGTGGAGCTGAATGATACAATGGCGGCGCTGTATAAGCCGCGTTCTGCCGGAATGTCGGTGAGTGACGCGATAGCGGGTTATGAAGCAGCCAAAGCTTATGACGGAAAGCTTACTGTTGCCCCGGATATTATTGAGAGCGCAGATTCATTCCGATATTCTTCGTGGCTTGAAGCAGCGGGAGATGTTGAGGCAGCGGGAAGAGAGCTTGGCGGGCTCAGAAACTCGCCGCTGAAAAATGTGTGCCTTTCGGAATACACTATCGAACTGCGAAGTGCTTTCGCAGAGCTTGCAGAGCTTATGAAAAACAAAGCGGGCGAAGCTTCACAGGCATACAATTCTCTCGGTTCTGTTCTCGGAGCACCGATGCCGTCGGATAAAGCGGGCATTGACAGGATAATAAGACTTCTTAAAGAGGTAATAGCACCTGAGCTGCTGATAGAGCCTGTGATAAACGGTGAAAATCCACAGCTTGTGCGCGGGGAAATGGATAAGCTGCTTGACGCGGGAATGAGATGCAGTTCGATACATTCAGAACTCAGCGAACGCTTTGAACAGAGTGTATGGAGCTATGACCCGGATATGGCGCTTATAAACTGGAAGAAAGCACAGCAGAGCAACTTCATAAGCAAAGCGATAGGTTCGGGAAAGCAGATAAAGGAGCTTGCACTTTACGCGAAGTCGCCCGATACCGTGACCAAAGACAATATCACGGAAATACTCGGAGTTCTTTCGGAGCATAAGCAGCTGACAGAGATGATATCCTCTGCAGACCCGATGGTGACACGTTATTTCGGTGAGCACTGGCGCGGTGTGAATACATCATTCGGAAAGCTAAGGGAAGCGCTCCCGGTTTCCTTTGAGATACGAACATCTCTCGGCAGTATCGACCCGGCGCTGAAAAACGCTATAATGTCCAAAAAGAGCGACCCCGCACTTCGCACTGCTTTGTCGGAGGCAGAGCTTAAATATTATGATATGCTCGGCGTTTGTGACCGCATGAAGAATGAATTTGCGGCAGATACAGACCCGGTGTTCGGCGGTGCCGATCTGTTTTCCGATGTATCCGTAGAAGCTGAAGGGTATTGTGCAAACGCGGAGCAGCTGCGTGACCGTGTAACGCTTGAGAACAGTATCCGCAGGCTGGACGGATTCGGACTTGACGCAGCTGCTCAGGGGTACAGAAAAGGTATTGTTGATGAGCACACACTTCGCGCTTCGATAGAAGCGGCTGTATGCAAGACGGTCATTTCACGTGCAGTACAGTCTGAGCCGCTGATGAAGGCATTTCAGGGCGCGGAGTATGACCGTACTGTGGAAAAATACCGCAATTTCACTGCGCGTTTCGAGGAGCTTACCATTGAGGAGCTTGTTTCAAGGCTTTCCGCGAAGGTGCCGGATACATCGGCGGGAAAATCGGGTAATTCTTCCGAGCTTGCGATACTGCAGAAAGCAATAAAGAGCGGCGCACGAGGAATGTCGATACGAAAGCTGTTTGACAGCATACCTAATCTTCTCGGAAGACTTTGCCCGTGTATGCTGATGTCGCCTATATCAGCCGCACAGTATATCGACCCTTCATTCGGTAAATTTGACCTTGTGATCTTCGACGAGGCTTCCCAGCTGCCCACAAGTGAAGCCGTCGGAGCGATAGCGAGAGGCGAGAATGTCGTGGTGGTAGGTGATCCGAAGCAGCTTCCTCCCACATCGTTCTTTACTGCAAATCAGATAGATGAAGACAATATAGAGAAGGAAGACCTTGAAAGCGTGCTTGACGACTGTCTCGCACTTGCCATGCCGCAGAGACATCTGCTGTGGCATTACCGTTCCCGTCACGAAAGTCTTATTGCATACAGCAACAGCAGGTACTATGATAACAGCCTGCGCACATTTCCGTCGCCCGATGATCTTGTGTCGAAGGTGAGCTGGGTACACGTTGAAGGATTTTACGATAAGGGCGGCACAAAGCAGAACCGCGCCGAAGCAGAAGCGGTGACAGCCGAGATAGTCCGCCGACTGTCCGACCCGGAGCTTCGCAGGGACAGCATCGGCGTTGTTACCTTCAACATTATTCAGCAGATACTTATTGACGATATGCTTGCTGAGGAGCTGAGGAAAAATCCCGAGCTCGAACAGTATGCCGAAGAGATGTATGAACCTATACTTGTCAAGAACCTTGAAAATGTACAGGGTGACGAACGCGATGTTATACTCTTTTCGATAGGCTATGCTCCCGACAAGGACGGAAATGTTTCGATGAATTTCGGACCAGTGAACCAGGACGGCGGCTGGAGAAGACTGAATGTCGCGATATCCCGCGCACGAAAGGAAATGATAGTATTCTCCGTTATCCGACCCGAGCAGATAGACCTAAGCAGAACGCGTTCCGAGGGTGTTGCGGGACTTCGCGGATTTCTTGATTTCGCCGCAAAGGGAAGTCAGGCGCTGCCTATACGGAAGACCGTCGGAGCGGACACCACAGGCGGCGCGTTTGCCGACAGAGTGGCGGAGGAGCTTGAAAACCTCGGGTACAGTGTTCGCCGCAATATAGGAAGCTCCGAGTATAAGATCGACATCGGAGTTATCGACCCCGACGAGGAAGGCAGATATCTTGTGGGGATAATGTGCGGCAATAAGAACAGCTTTGAGCTTACAAACGCCCGCGACAGGAATATAGTTCAGCCTTCGGTGCTCCGCGGTCTGGGCTGGCGGATATTGTACGTTCATGTTCTTGACTGGCTTGATAATTCCGCGAAGGTTCTTGCGCATCTCAAAGACGAGATCGAGGTAACGCTTGCCGCAAAACGCAGCGGAAGTAAAACCGATACCGAACCGGAGGTAAGCAGACGCGAGCCGGTATTTGAAAAGGAGGAGCCTGCTGCGGTCGAAGAGATACACGATTATGTCCCGTTTGTTCCCGAAGTTATAGGCGACCAGGAGTATTTCTATGACAACAGCTCTACATCACAGATAAAGCGTATAATAGAGGCTGCCGTAAAGTGGGAAGCTCCTGTAAGCCGTGATCAGCTTTATCACTATGTGTTGAGCGCGTTTGCCATGAAGCGTTCGGCAAAGGCGGAAACACGTTTCACACAGGTATTTGACAGTCTGTCGCTGAAAACCACAGAACGCAGGGAGTCGGTATTCGTATGGAGCTCTGATATGGAGCCGTCCGAATATAATGATTTCAGAGGAGTTTCCGAAAACGGCGATAAGCGAAAGCTTGATGATATCGCTACCGAGGAGATCACCGCTGCTGTGATGTACATACTTACAGTTTCTATAAGTCTTGAACGCGCAGAGCTTATAAAGGAGACCGCAAAGCTGTTCGGGTTTGCAAGAACCACGGAAACTGCCGAGCTTGCTGTATCAATGGCGATAGCGAATGCGGTAAGAAGCGGAAAAGCAAGTGTGGATCCCGAAACGGGAAGAATAATGTATGCGGGCTGAAAGGAGTTGCTGAATATGAAAGCAATGAAGATATTTTACGACCTTAACGGTTCTCTTTATGCGAACATCACGAACAAGTGTCCGTGCAATTGTACATTCTGTATAAGGCACAACGATGAAACGGTAGGCGAGAATGAAAGCCTGTGGCTTGAGCATGAGCCGGATATTGACGAGATAAAAGCGGCGTTTGACAAGGTGGATACATCAAAGTACAGTGAAACTGTTTTCTGCGGATACGGTGAGCCTATGGAGCGTCCGTGGGATCTTCTTGAGACCGCAAAATACATCAAGGAAAAGACAGGTATGAAAATACGCATCAATACCAACGGTCTTGTGTCACTTATGCACCCCACATTCGACCTTTATTCCATGCGCGGGATCATCGACAGCGTTTCGATAAGCCTTAACGCTTCCGACCCGCATAAGTATCTCGATATTACCAAATCGCGTTTCGGACTTCCTTCGTACAATTCAATGCTTAATTTTGCGATAGTGACTAATTCATTCATTCCGGACGTCAAGTTTACGATAGTTGATGTGATAGGCGAGGACGAGGTCGAAAAATGCAAAGAGCGCGCGGCAGATGTGGGAGTTCCGCTTCGCATACGCACATTCATTTCAAACAACAGGGAATACGATTGAGGAAATACCGATGCACATTAAGCTGGCGGGGCTTGTCCCCGAGTCTTATGTTGACGGACCGGGGATACGGTTCACCATATTCGTCCAGGGCTGTCCGCATAAATGTGAGGGCTGTCATAACCCCGAAACACACGATTTCAGCGCCGGGCGGCTTGCCGATACCGACAGGATATACAACAAGATAAAGCAGTTCCCGCTTGTAAAAGGCGTGACGTTTTCGGGAGGCGAGCCGTTCTGTCAGGCGGAGCCGCTGGCTGAACTTGCGGAAAAGCTCAGAGCTGACGGGTATCACATTATGAGCTATTCCGGCTGGACATTCGAGCAGCTTCTTGCAAAATCCGAAAACGAGCCGCAGGTGAAAAGGCTTCTCGGATCGCTGGATGTTCTGGTGGACGGCAGATTTATACTTGCGGAGCGCTCTCTGGAGATAAAGTTCCGCGGCAGCCGCAATCAGCGCCTTATAGATGTTCCGAAGAGCCTTGCGGAAGGAAAGGCGGTCACTGTTGAACTGTAAGAAGACTGCGGCATTCATTGCTGCTGTATTATTCGGAGTTTTCTCTTTGCTGTCCTTATCCGGGTGCAGGGGCAATGAAAACGATGATGACCCGGAGAAATACAGGAATAAATGGTTCACCTCTGTGATAGCGGGAAGTCCCGCAACGCTTGACCCGCAGACCTGTACAGGAGATACCGCGGCGCAGATAGTCGGTAATGTGTTTCGGGGGCTTTATCGCCGGACTGACGGCGGAAGCGTCGTTCCTGCTATGGCGGAGGAATGTACTGTGAGCGATGACGGACTTGAGCTGACATTCAGGCTGTCGGAAAATGTCAGGTGGTACGGTAAAGATGATTTTTCCGCCGAGTGTACGGCTGATGATTTTGTGTTCGCTTTTCAGAGGCTGTTCAATCCCATGCTGCGCTCCGAGCATGCTGCGGAGTATTACTGCATAAAGAACGCCAAAGAGATACATACGGGCATGATCACGGATATGTCTGAGCTTGGAGTAAAGGCAGCAGGAAAATACGAGCTTAAAATAACTCTGACGGAGCCGCGTTCAGATATCGGAGTACTGCTTTCGGCTCCTCCCTCAATGCCGTGCAGCAGAGAATTCTACGAGCAAACTGAAGGTCAGTACGGGCTTGTAGGCGACTGCATCGGTTCCAACGGCTTTTTCTATGTGAGCCGCTGGCATTATGACAAGTGGGTGAAGGACGGAAATTTTATAGAACTGCGTCGGAACGAGCTCAATGCCGAAGCCCTCGATACAACGGCGAGAGGCGTTACGCTTATGATAAACGCGGATAGCTGTGAGAGCTTTCTGAACGGGATAACAGACTATCTTTACACATCTGACGCGGAACAGGTATTCAAGCTGTCCGGAAAATACAATGCATATACATATAACGGCGGAGTTTGGGGAGTATTGTTCAATACTCGCGGTGTATTTGAGAGCAGTGACCTGCGCATAGCGCTCGGCAGCTGTGTGAGCAGCGGAGATGACAGCAGCATCTATACATCTGCAAACGGTATTATTCCGCAGGAAGCGTGTATCGGCGGTATCGCCTACCGTGAAGCTGTCGGCAGTCCCACACGAATATCATACAGCGAGTCTGAGGTCCTTGAACGCGGAACACGTGCCATGCGTGAGCTTGAGGACGGCTCACTTTCGGGAATGAAGCTGATGATCCCCGAAGGAACATCGCTGCGGCAGAGCATAGGTGCTGTCATACAGCAATGGCAGAAGAACTTCGGAATATACTGCACTATCTCGGAGATGCCGTACAGTGATTATATGTCCGCGGTAGAGGGCGGGAATTTCGATGCCGCTATGGTAAAGCTCGGCGGTAATGATGCTTTATCGTACATTACGGGCTTTTCGGCAGTTTCCCCGCGGAATTATGCCGGCGTAGATAACAGAAAGCTTGACGATATACTGAACAGTGCGCTTACCGCAAAAAGCAGCGGTTCGGCTGCACGGTATTGTCTTGAAGCGGAACAGCTCGTGATGGACAACTGCTGGTTCGCGCCGCTGTGCTTTGAGACAGGGTACATCTTCTGCGCCGACGGAGTACGCGGCGTTGAGTATGACACTTCCTGCGGAGGTTTCATATTCGGCTCGGCGTTAAAAAAATAGAATAAGAGGTAAAAATGGCAAAAGGAAAGTTTGATATAGAGAAATATTTTTTCATTGATTTTCAGAATATTACAAAGGAAGCGTTAAACGGTATAGAAAAGCTCGGAAAGAATGACCGCGTTCGGATCTATTACGGCAAGAACGCCGCGCATATTCCGTTTGACCTTCATGTGAAGATATCCGAATGTGAAGCGGAGTTTGAGTATGTGAAGGTGGAATTTACCATAAAGAACGCTCTTGACTGCATGATAATCTATGACATACGGGCATTTATGGGAGTAAAGAGCGTAAAGGAGTATTATATAATTTCCAATGATACAGACTTTGACAATCCTATCGTAACGTTTACCGAGGCAGGGCTTAAAATAAGCAGGATAGGTTCGGTAGAAGATTCCAACACAGTTTCGGGCGCTCAGAAAAGCTCAAAGGCAAAAGAAAAAAAGTGCGCGGACAAGGTCGGCACTTTCTTCGATGAAAATTTTACGGAAAAGAAGTATAAACAGAAAAAAGACTACATCATATCGGCAGTTAAGGAGTCATCTGACAGGGGAATGCTGAACAACAAGCTCCAGCAGCTCTATGACAGCGGCGACGTAAAGATAATACTTAAAACGCTGAAACCGCTGACCAACGAGCTGTACAAGAAGAAAAATGCTTAACCCTCCCACAGTGTCAGTAAGCCGCACTCCCGTGTTTTGCGCAGGTCGATGATACGCTGATTGGATGAGCCGCGAAATCTCAGTGAAATGTTTTTGAGAGCGAGTACAAATCTTCCGTCAACAAGTACGTCCGCAAGACCAAGCAGCTCGTCGGTACATTCACAGCGGCAGTGTGAGCCTTCACGCTTCATTTCCTCGTATGTAAATCCCGAGAATACCCAGATATCCTTATCCGGGTATTCTTTTTTTACCCGTTGCAGGAACGGCAGCAGCGCACGTTGGTTATCCGGCTCCATAGGCTCGCCGCCAAGCAATGTGAGTCCGTTTATGTATGTCGGCGCAAGCATTCCGATAAGCTCGTTCTCTGTTTCTTCGGTGAACGGTTTACCGAAACCGAAATCCCATGTCTGCGGCTGAAAGCAGCCCTCACACCGGTTGGTACAGCCCGACACGAACAATGTCACACGTACACCGTCGCCGTTGGCGATGTCGCAGTTCTTTATTTCTCCGTAATTCATTTTGTCCTCGCAATTACACCCCCGCCTATTAAGCAGGGGTGTATTCAATATCAAAGGTGCAGTACGCGCTCACGTATTTCCTGTGTGCGTCCCTGGTTCCAGAATTGTGTTCCGATATAACCGCATGTGCGGCGGGCAACATTCATGGTATTCTGATCCGTGTTGCCGCAGTTCGGACATTTCCAGATGAGTTTGCCGTCCTCCTCGACAATGCTTATCTCGCCGTCCCAGCCGCATTTCTGACAATAGTCGCTCTTGGTGTTGAGCTCGGCGTAGATGATATTGTCGTATATGAACTTCATGACCTGAAGTACAGCCTTTATGTTGTTCTGCATATCGGGAACTTCAACATAGCTGATAGCTCCTCCGGGGGAGAGCGCCTGAAATTCCGACTCGAATTTCAGTTTCGTGAATGCGTCTATCTTCTCTGTCACGTGGACGTGGTAGCTGTTGGTGATGTAGCCCTTGTCGGTGACGCCGGGAACTATACCGAATCTGCGCTGAAGGCACTTGGCAAATTTATATGTTGTGGATTCGAGGGGAGTTCCGTAAAGTGAGAAGTCGATATTTGACTCAGCCTTCCATTTCTTGCAGGCATCGTTCATGTGCTGCATAATTCTTAGGGCGAAGGGCTTTGCCTTCGGGTCGGTGTGCGACCTGCCGGTCATGAACTTCACACATTCATAAAGACCCGCGAATCCAAGTGAGATAGTGGAGTATCCGTTGTAGAGCAGCTTGTCGATAGGCTCACCCTTTTTAAGTCTCGCTATAGCACCGTACTGCCACAGGATAGGTGCCACATCGGAGAGAGTTCCTTTGAGACGTTCATGTCTGCACAGAAGCGCGCGGTGACAAAGTTCGAGGCGCTCGTCGAATATCTCCCAGAATTTTTCTTCATTACCGCTTGATGAAAGTGCGACATCGGGCAGATTGATAGTAACTACGCCCTGATTGAAACGACCGTAGTATTTATGCTGTCCTGGAACGTAATTGCCCGCGTTTGCGATGTTACCGACACCCGCATCGGTGAAGCGGTCGGGTGTAAGGAATGAACGGCAGCCCATGCATGGATAAACATCACCTTTAAGCTCAAGCATCTTCTTTTCGCTGATGTAATCGGGTACCATGCGCTTTGCGGTGCACTTAGCGGCAAGCTCGGTAAGATACCAGTATTCGCTGTCCTCGGTGATGTTATCCTCTTCGAGAACATATATAAGTTTCGGGAACGCGGGCGTCACCCATACGCCTTGTTCATTCTTTACACCTTCAAAGCGCTGACGGAGGACTTCCTCGATTATAAGCGCGAGGTCTTTCTTCTCACGTTCGTTCTTGGCTTCGTTAAGATACATGAACACTGTGACGAAAGGCGCCTGACCGTTGGTGGTCAGCAGCGTTACTACCTGATACTGTATTGTCTGGACACCGCGGCGTATCTCTTCGAGAAGGCGGTTTTCAGCCATTTTTCTTGCAGTTTCTTCACTGAGTTCGATGTTTACGCTCTTTGCCTCTTCCATGACATCGTTGTACAGCTTTTCACGGCTTACCTGAACGAACGGAGCAAGGTGCGTGAGGGAGATAGATTGACCGCCATATTGATTTGAAGCCACCTGTGCGATGATCTGAGTTGCTATATTGCAGGCAGTGGAGAAACTGTGGGGTCGCTCAATAAGAGTGCCTGTGATGACAGTTCCGTTCTGGAGCATATCCTCAAGGTTCACGAGGTCGCAGTTGTGCATATGCTGGGCATAGTAATCGGAATCATGGAAGTGGATTATGCCTTCGTTGTGCGCGTCAACGATGTCCTTGGGGAGAAGTATGCGGTTGGTGATGTCGCGGGAGACTTCACCTGCCATGTAGTCGCGCTGAGTTGAATTGACAATGGGGTTTTTGTTGGAGTTTTCCTGTTTCGCCTCTTCGTTGCTGCAGTCTATAAGCGAGAGTATCTTGTCATCGGTGGTATTCGATTGTCTCACGAGCTGGCGGGTATATCGGTATGTGATATACTCCTTTGCAACTTCAAATGCGCCGTGTGCCATGATCTGGTGTTCGACCATATCCTGGACCTCTTCCACGCTCGGGGAATGACCGAGCTCCTTGCAGGCGATAACAACGCTTTCGGTGATACGTTCTATCTGCAGGTCAGTCATTCTTGCGCTTTCTTCGATATTGCTGCTTTTATTGGCTCTTGATATGGCAGAGGTTATCTTTTGGGCATCGAACGTTTCCTCTGAGCTGTCTCTTTTGATTATCTTCATTTTATCCTTCCTTTATTTTGAAACTACATATTGTACCTGAGTATTTCTGATTATAGCATATCTTGTACCGGATGTCAATATCTTTTATATTTATCTTGCATAAAAACAATTTGATTTGTGCAAAATGATATATTTTATTGTAACATTGCACAAATCACTTGATTTATCGCAGCAAATAAGGTATAATAATAAATACAGTGTGTACAGCACTGTAAATCAATAAATGAGGTGTACTGATGAAAAAGCTGATTTCTGTTATCATCACGCTGGTGACAGCTTTGTTATCATTTTCGGTGTCTGTGTACGCAGATGCCGCTACGGACGAATTCGGAGAGTATCTGAGTGAGAAATTCGAGAATTATGTAACATCCGAGATCGATATTTCGGGTTATGTCCGAAAAAACGGGTGGGACATGGAAGAGACCTGTGACGCGATAGCAAGTGTTTATTATTCGCATCCCGAGTTCTTCTTTGTACATAACGGCTACAAATACGCAGTTATCAATGACAATATCACATCTATCATATTTGAGTATGATATACCGAAGGCGTCGCTTGCAGAAGCGCGTGAATGTTTTGACGCTGCCGCGAGGAAAGTCGTCGAGGGGATAACCGATGACATGACGGACGTGGATAAGGCTTTGTACGTTCACGATTATCTTATACTGAACTGCCGCTATGATACCGCACAGAAAAGGTACAGCGCGTACAACTGCCTTATCGAGCAGCTTTGTGTCTGTCAGGGATATACGCTCGCATACGAGTATATCCTGAACGAATACCTTGGCATACCTTGTTCCGCAGCATATTCCGATGATACGAACCATATATGGAATTATGTAAAGATCGGAAATAACTGGTATCATGTTGATCTTACTCTCGATGACCTGTATGACAGCTACAACGGTGCAAGCTATGACCGTCACGGCTTTGTTTCCCACAAGAATTTCCTTATGAGCGACACGCTCTGCAAAAGCGCTTCCGACATGCATAAAAACTGGAAACTCTGCGACAAACTGCCGGCGGCAGGGGACAACAGCTTTGACAAGGCGTTCTGGCGCAACATCAATTCAAAGATAAATTATGCTGACGGAAAGTATTATTACATATCATACGGCGGTAAGGACGGCGGCAAAAACATAGTGAATGTCTGCCGTTATGATCTTTCCACACAGAAAAACGTTACACTCGCAAGACTTAAATGCGTATGGTATTCCCGCCGCGGAGCAGGTTTCGCACAGGCTGCCGCATACGGTACAAGAGTATATTCCGATATATTTTCATCCATTGAATATATGAACGGAAAGCTGTACTTCAACTCCAACAAAACCGTGTATTCTTACAATCTGAGTACCAAAAAACTCAAAACTCTGTACACCCTCAATAAGGGCGAGGAAATGCAGTTATTCGGTCTTGCTCAAGCTGACGGAAAGCTCCGTCTCGTTTACAGGAAGGATCTTACATATCCGGATAATTATCTTAAGCTTCAGTTCAGATGATCACACTTATAATTAATCTACAGATTAAGGCAGGGATTTTGACATGGAAATAATCGGGGAGATCTCGGAAAAGGGTACATTATTCGGCGAGATACCATGTGCTGCTGTAGTTTTCTCTTATGACGGAAATACAGTAAAAATGGCATGGGCAAATGAAAAATTTTTCACTGTACTTGGCTGTGAGAAGAAGAAGTACCTTGAAATTGAGCCCAATGAGTATGGTTTCAGAGTGCTTGGAAGAGAGTATGCCTCCGCGCTTATCGGAAAAGTAGAGGCTCTTTCAAAGAACTGCAGCGTTTTCGGCATAGATATTGAGACAGGAAGGATAGACGGAAAACATCTTTCTCTGTACGCTGAGATAAGTGTGGAGATCATAGGCAGGGAAAAGCGTTACAGCGTTCTTCTCCATGATGTGTCACAAATGGACGGTGCAGCGAAGGAAAGCTCTGAGATGATCGACATGATGTTCTCGGTGCTTGCCATATCCGCAGATTACATTTTCAGATATGATAAGATCCGTGATCTGCTGATGGTTTATAAGAACATAGGCGGCTCGTTTGTGAATTGTCTGACTGTCGATGATTTCGAGAATTACTTCAATGCAAGCGGCTATTTATGTGAGGAAGATGAAGAAAACTACGGTCTTATCTGCAATAATCTGAAGACAGGCGTTGACAGCGGCGTATTTGAAATGCGCATGAAGCTCCCCTCTGACCCGGATTACAGGTGGTACAGGTTTACTATCAAGACCGACCGCGGCTCAGCAGACAGCGAGCACCGCGGAGCAGTGGGAAAAATAGAAGACATAAGTACCATTAAAATAGCCAATCAGCGACTTATAGACAAGGCAGAGCGCGATCCGCTCACCAAGCTCTACAATAAATCCGCGACAAAACAGCTGATACAGAACTTTCTTCGTACCGACAGCCGTGATACCTATGATGCGTTTATAATAGTAGATGTCGATAATTTCAAGAATGTCAACGATACTCTCGGACATCTCTTCGGTGACAGCGTTCTTACCGATATTGCACAGGAGATGCAGGATCTTTTCCGTGCGAATGATGTTATCGGACGTATCGGAGGAGACGAGTTCATTGTATTCCTCCGCGGAATGAACCATAAATCCCATATAGAATCAAAGGCGGCTGATATCTGCAAGATATTCAGTCTTATCTATTCCGATGAAGATACCGACGACGGTGTCAAGATATCGGGAAGTCTCGGTATCGCATTGTTCCCTAAGGACGGAGATACCTTTGACGAGTTGTATAAAAAGGCGGATACAGCGCTGTACAAGTCAAAACGCGCAGGAAAGAGCTGCTATACATTCTATACCGGCGAGGATACAGCGCTGCCCTCTGATGATGATAAGCCTGTGACCCGTGTGGAACGATACCAGAAAGGTATGGATTTCTTCAGCAATACCTCGGGTTTTGGCGGAGATATTCTTTCGAGCGCGTTTGACATGGCAGAAGCCGGGATAGATATGGATTCCGCTGTCAAATCAATAATTGAGAAAACAGGAAAGCATTTCCGTTTCGGTCGTATCGTAGTTTCCGAATGCGGTCCGGATGGGCGCACCTTCCGTGATACATATATATGGCGTTCAAAAAGTGCCGACGCGGCCCGCACCGACTCGATCCGTTTCTCAAATAAAGAGCTTAACGAATTCTGCAGTCATTTTGACAAAAACTTCCTGCTCAGCGTATATCCCGATACAGAGTCGGCGCTTAAAGACAATGCATATACGGCTTATCTCGCGTCAAATCATATCGGCTCCTGCACTGTATGCGGTTTCTTCCGCGGCGGCAGACTCGTGGGAATGGTGAGCTTCCAGGATCCCGCAGGGTCATACCGCTGCTCGATAGACGAAGCCAAGGTATTAAAAGAGCTTACCCGTACTATTTTCTCATATCTTATAAAGCTGCGTGAGTCTGAAAAGGCTCGCGACAAATCCGACTATGCCGCGGGATATGATGTCCTTACGGGACTTATGAATTTCCGCAATTTCAAGTCTCATGTTGTGAAGTACATGGAAAACGCTTTTGAGAACGACAAGTTTGTGTTCCTTATGGCGGATTTCTCGAATTTCAGCTATGTCAACAGCCGATATGGCTATAACGAGGGAAATGAGCTTCTGAAAAGCTTTGCTTCCGCTCTGTCGTATTTCTCTGACAAGGTGAGATTTGTGTGCAGGGTAGAGGCTGACAGATTCTGCGTGCTTGCAGAGTATGATGACAAGATAGTAACGGATTTTGAGAACTTCACCCGCCGTTTCTCGTCAAACGAGCTGCTTGTGGGAGGGAATACGAGCTTCGGGATAATGTCCAGCGCATATATCCCCGACATGACTGCCGCATTCAGCTTTGACCAGTCGTTCGATAACGCAAACCTTGCTCTGAAATTCTCCAAATCCCATAGTATAGCAATTTGCAGCGTATATAAAGCAGAAATGCGCGAGGAGCTCAACCGCACCATAGAAATAGCGGGCGACGCAATGAGAGCTCTGAAAAACAGCGAGTTCAAGGTGTTCTTCCAGCCTAAGGTATCAGTTTCTCAGAACAAGATAGTGGGTGCCGAAGCGCTCGTCCGCTGGATAAAGCCAAACGGCGCGGTAGTCACTCCCGACAGCTTTGTTCCGTTCCTCGAAAAGAACGGCTACATCGTAAAGATAGACTTCTTCGTTTACGAGGAGGTTTGCAAGTATCTTCGCCGCCGCATAGATTCCGGTATGGATGTTGTTCCGATATCAGTTAATGTTTCGAGGATACATATGCTCAAAAACGACTTTATCCCGCATCTTGTGGAGATAGTACACCGCTATCGCATTGACCCGGCGCTTATAGAGCTTGAGCTTACCGAGAGCGTGTTCATAGCAAATGAGGAGGACGCGATAAGAACGCTTGCGCTTATGCGTGAAAAGGGGTTCAAGGTATCTATCGACGATTTCGGCTCGGGCTATTCGTCGCTGTCGCTGCTCAAACGTATGCCGGTCGATGTGCTGAAGATAGACAAGGGTTTCTTCTCCGGCGAGCACATGCAGGAAAAGGAAAGCATAATGCTTTCAAGCGTCATAGATATGGCGGATAAAATGAATATCGACATTATCTGCGAGGGAATAGAGACCGAGGAGCAGGTGGATTTCCTCAAACACAGCAAATGTGATATGGCACAGGGTTTCTTCTATGCGAAACCGGTTCCCATGGCAGATTTTGAAGATATGCTCGAACATGGCATAAAAGCCTGACAAACAGAATAGTTCACGCCTGTACGCAGCGGAAAGATATTTCCCGATACGTACAGGCGTTTTATTATGTCCGTAGGTTCTAACCTTGTCCTTTGAAGCATAAAATAAACCATAACAAGAAAAGGACGGTAAAGGATATGGAAGCTAAAGACAGGTTTTATGAAGCAGCGGCTATGCTTCCGCCGTTTGAGGGAGCTTTAAGATGCGTCCCGTCAAGAACGGCGGAAACTGCCTGTGAGATAAGGCTCAGGACGGGGAGACCTGTTATCGTGGAGTCCCCGAAGGAGCGATATATATGCCGTGACAGGATAGCCGCCGCAGAAGACCTGCGAAGCTGCATAAAGCATTTCTGCGACTATTCGCTGTACAGCGCGGAACGGGAGCTCGCTGACGGGCGGATAACGCTTCGCGGCGGTCACAGAGCAGGCTTTGCGGGTACTGCGGTCATGAAGGGCGGCGAGATAACGACAATAAGAGACATCTCTTCAATTGATCTGCGTATAGCCGCGGAGCACAAGGGAATAGCCGAGAAGCTTATGAGTATGACCGTGTTTGAGAATGATCTTAAAGGACTTATCCTTCTCGGTCCTCCGATGAGCGCAAAGACGACTATGCTGCGGGACTACACGCGGCTCCTTTCGGCTTTCGCAAGAACCTGTGTCATAGATGAAAACGGCGAGATAGCGGCAGTTTATCACGGGGTCCCGCAGAATGACATCGGGCTGAACTGCGATGTGCTTGATATGTTCCCGAAAGCGGAGGGGATAATGCGTGCGGTGAGGCTTCTGTCACCGGAATATATAATATGTGACGAGGTCGGCGCCGAATATACGGAGCTTGCTGACTGTGCCAACCGCGGAGTTAAGCTGATACTATCCGCGCATTGCGGAAGTATGGAAGAAGCCGCGCGAAATACTGCTGTACGCGAGCTTATAACCATGGGAGCAGTGAATTACTGCGCGCTTCTCGCAGGAGGAGACAGGCTCGGAAATATATCGGGATTATGGAGAGTGAACGGGATTGAGGATATTAGCGGCTGTGGGCGCAGCAATGATCTGTACCGCGGCAGGAGTCGTGTACTCGTCGGCGCTTAAGCAGCGGTGTAAGCAGCTTCGTATGATGCTTTCACTTATAGGTGAGGTGTCATCGGAGATACGATACAGCGCCGTACCGCTGCCGGAGCTTATGCGGGAACTGTCGGAGAAATGCTCATACAGAGATCTTGCTTTTCTCGGGAAAGTATGCGAGGGAACAGAGCATGGCATGACTGTTCAGGACGCATGGACAAGAGCTGTTGAAACAGCTTCGTTTTTGAATGAAAATGACCGCGAGATACTATATGATGTCGGTGGAAGGCTCGGGGAAAGTGATACGGACGGTCAGCTTTCGATGCTGTCACAGGCGGAGGAGATGCTGTCGCGTTCACTGACCGAAGCTGAGGCGGACTGCGCGAGACGCGCGGGAGCTATACTTCGGGTATGGACGCTGTGCGGTATCGGTGCGGGGATGGTCATCATCTGAGGGGCAGGTGAGTCTGAATGGACATAGAACTGATATTCAGGATAGCGGGCATAGGAATAATCGTAGCCGTACTGGATATACTGCTGAAAAAATCCGGCAAGGACGAGCAGGCGATGATGACTACCATAGCCGGTCTGGTAGTTGTGCTCATGATGCTCGTCGGTGAAATAGGAACGTTGTTTGAAACAATAAGGACTGTATTCGGACTTTAAAAATATGAATATTACTGCAATTGTCGGTGCAGGGCTAACAGCGGCGGCAGCCGCGGCACTTCTCCGGCGTTTCGGCGGTGAATTCGGGTTATTTGTCTCGCTTGCCGCCTCGATAATGATAATACTGGCTGTGGTGACATCAATATCTCCGCTGATCGAGCTTGTGGACGAGCTTTCGGAGGAGACAGGCACCGGGTCGGAGTACATAATGATACTGATGAAAGCGCTTGCGGTATGTATCGTGACACGGCTCGCCTCGGAGTGCTGCCGTGACAGCGGCGAGGGTGCCATAGCCGCAAAGGTCGAGTTCGCCGGAAAGGCGGCGGTGCTTCTGATAGCCGTACCGCTTTTCAGAACTATACTTGATATAGTCAGGAGCCTGATACTGTGAAAAGGCTTGGTACGCTTATAACGGTGTTATTGTCCGTTTTGTTCATGTGCTGTACGTGTTATGCTCAGATAGACACGGACGTGCTTTATGACGCACTGCCGGAAGATGCGCGTGAAATGCTCGATGACAGCGGAATAACCCCGACAGGCGGCGCGGAAAAGCTTGGGGTAAGCGACATATTCGGAAAGCTCGCGGAGATCGTCACTGCCGATATTGACAAACCAATGAAGATGTTTGCGGCTGTAATGGCTGTGGTAATGCTTTCGGCTTTGCTTTCATCTGTTAGTGAGACTGCGGGAGGTACCTCAGCAGGAGTTTACAGACTTGTGGTATCGGCAGCCTCTGCGGTGGTAATATCGCTGTATCTGAGCGAGATATTAGCCGTTTCGGAGACCTCGTTCACCGCCGTGTCGGACTTTATGCTGACGTATATCCCTGTTCTTGCGGGAGTTGCGGCAGCCGGAGGCCATACCGCGTCGGCTGCGGTGTACAGTTCTGCGGCGATAATTGCCATACAAGTGCTCTCAAGACTTATATCTTCTGTGGTCATACCGCTTGCGAGCTGTATAGTCGGGATAACGGCAGCTTGCGGTCTGGATCCCGATCTTAAGCTGGACAGGCTTTGCGAGGGTGTAAAAAAGCTTGTCGTGTGGGGACTCGGGCTTATAATGACCCTGTTTCTCGGCATCCTGTCCATACAAAGCATGATAACCGCATCGGCAGACAATGCGGCAATGAAAACGCTGAAATTTGCGGTGTCCTCAAGCGTTCCGATAGTCGGCGGCGCAGTATCGGACGCTCTTTCAACGGTTTCGGGCAGCATTGAGGTTCTGAAATCCGGTATAGGCGGATTTGGTATTGCGGCAGGAGTATGTATGCTGCTGCCGCCTGTTATTACCGCAGCGGCATATAAGCTTTTCCTGTTTCTTGCGGGCGTGGTGAGCGACCTGTTCGGATGTGACAGCACCGGCAGAATACTGCGCTCGGGTGAAAATGTGATGTCGGTTATAATAGCGTCACTTGCCTGTATGTTCACGTTCGTGACGGTTTCATCGGCAATACTGCTGTTGTTCTGCTGTTCATAAAGAGGTGAAAATATGAAGGAAGTTCTGTTGTCTGTCTGCGTGACAGCAATACTGACCGCGGTATATAAGACTTTGGCGCCTACGGACAAATTCGGCGCGCAGATAAAGCTGCTCACCGCGTGTTTTTTCACTGTTTCTGTTATAGGTGCTGTTGACGGAGCCGTGGCTTTGTTTGACCTTTCCGATATAATGAACGCAGATACTTCATACAACGATTACAGTGTTCAGTTCACTAAAATGACAGCAGATGAAACTGCAAATGAACTAAGGCGGGCAATAAGCGAAAAACTTGCAGCGGAAGGCATAACACCGGAAAATATTTACATAGATGTTAATATTTCGGACAAAGGAAGCATATCTATTAGTGAAATAAAGCTTGTATTCGGGAAAGGGGATTATGCTGTATATTCGGAACGAGCCGTTGTTCTTGCACAGCGGCTGGTAGGAACAGGCATAAAGATCACTGCGGAGACCGATTCAAGATCGAAGTTTACGGCAAAGGAACGGGAAGAACAATGAAAGCTGTGATAGGCTTTGGAGAAATAAAGGAGCTGTTTAAGTCGGAAAAGGCAGTAAGGATACTGATCGTTGCCGGCGCTGCACTAATAATAATGACAGTGTTGGGAGGTATTTTCGCCAGGAACGATAAGCCTTCGGGCAAGTCCGCGTTCACAGCGGCGGAGCTTACCGCCTATGAACATGAGCTTGAACAGCGGCTTGCAGGTATTCTTTCCGATATCGACGGAGTGGGCGAGGTAAGTGTTATGGTGACGCTCGATACCTCCGGCAGGACTGAGTACGGCAAAAATTCGGATATGCTGATATCGGTAAGCGCTCCGGCTGTGCGCGGCGTGATAGTGGTGTGCGGAGGCGGTGAGAGCGTGTATGTCAAGGAGAAGGTGGTGGATGCTGTTTCCGGTGTATTCGGTATAAGCACTACACGGATAAGTGTAGCGGGAAGTCACTGATGAAATTTCATCAATATCAATAACATGAACAACGGAGGAACATTATGAAATTCGGGAAAAGACTTAACATCATTATCGGAAGAAAGCAGATAGCCGCAGCAGGTCTTGCGGTACTGCTCGGAACGGCAGTGTACGTCAATTATCTGTATTCCGCGAAGCCTGTAAAGACGGCTGAAACAGAGAGTGCAGCCGAGACCGGTAAGTCGGGAACATCTACATACGGGGAAGTGCTGTTCGTTGACGCTGACACTTCCGCGGGAGAGCTGTCGATCTCAGCTTCACAGTCGGACGAATACTTCGCTCAGGCAAGGCTTGACAAGCAGAAGAGCCGTGACGAGTCTATCGAAGTTCTCCAGAGCTTTTACTATGGCGGTGATTCAACCGCTGAGGAGCTTGCTGTCATATCCGAGGACGTCCGTCAGGTGAGCAGCTGCATAGAGACAGAGTCGCGCGTTGAGAACCTGCTGAGAGCCCAGGGATTTGCCGACGCGCTCTGCTATCTGACCGATTCGTCCGCGAATATTGTTGTAAAGACCGAAGGGCTTGACAATGCACAAGCTGCACAAATCAAGAGCACTCTTTTAGGTGAAATTGCTGTGCCTGCCGAAAATATTACAATTGTTGAAATAAAATAATTGTGAAAAAGGTTGTACTTTTTGAATTTTTGTGATATAATAGAGAAAATCGGAAAATGGGTCAGTATGACCGGAGATGTTTTGACTCTGCAAAAATTCGGAGGTAGTTTTATGGACAACAATAACGCAGGCAGCGCCGCAGGCTCGCTCAGAGTATCATCTAATGTCCTTATCAGCATAGCGGAGGCTGCCGCAGCTGAGGTGGAAGGCGTTGCGCTCAATTCTTTGAACAAACTCGCTGTTGTTTCCGGTGCGCCGGTGACATCTATGGTGGTACCGCCTATAAAAGTGAAGCTTGACGGAGACTCCGCCGCGATAGACATTTCGATAATCACACTTCTCGGGAGCAAAGCATACGATGTTGCCAAAAGCGTTCAGGAACATGTCAAATCCGCTGTGCAGAACATGACGGGTATTGCTGTATCCAAAGTGAACGTTCGTGTGGTAGGTGTAAAAAACAAATGATCAGACAGTCCCTCAGTCTTTGAGGGACTTCTTGACGTTCATAACATGAAAGTATAGGAATGGAAGTTTAAAATGAGTGAAAAACTGACAAGAAGAGATATCCGTGAAGGCACGTTCCTGCTGCTGTTTCAGAATGAGCTTTCCGGCACATCGCCCGCGGAGCTTGCGGAAGCCTGCAGCGAGGCTTATGAAATGACAGTGACAAACGAGATGATAAAGACCGCCGATGCTGTCATAGAAAAGTATGAGGAGCTTGACGCCATTATTTCGGAGTACAGCAAGACCCGTGAGATTAACCGCATACCTAAAGTCAACAAGACTATTCTGAGGCTTGCACTGTACGAGATCAAGTACAGCGAAAAGATACCTCCGAAAGCTGCCGTCAACGAAGCGGTGGAGCTTGCGAAGAAATACGCTGATAAGCAGGACAGCGGATTTGTGAACGGGATACTCGGGAATTACATACGCAAGGAGGAGACTGATGCCGGATAATGTACAGATACTCACTATCACCCAGCTTAACAATAACATCGGATCTCTGATAAGATCCTCGCATCTTTTCGGAGATGTCTATGTGCGCGGCATTATAAAGAAGTGGTCGTATTTTGCCTCGCAGGACGCTTATTACTTCCGTATCGAGGAAAATCCGGGAGTCGGGAAGCTTGAGGGTGTGATATTTGACCAGTCGATAATGTCTCTCTCTGATGATATAAAGCTGGATACTCCGGTAATAATACACGGTTATATCGAGCTTTACAATAAAGGCGGATATCACAGGATCAGAGCATCGGAGATCGAGATCGACAACGGGACCGCTGCCGAGGAAGATTTTGAAACAAGATATGCTCGTCTTGAAAAGCTCGGCTATTTCCGTCAGAAGCGCTCTATACCGAAATGCCCGAAAAAAATATGCGTCATAACTTCTCCGGAGGAGAACGGAGGCATAGTGAAACACGATTTCCTTTCCGGCATCGAAAACCGCTGGCCGTTGGCAGAGGTCGTGCTGATCTACTCCGATGTAGCGACCGACAGAGCAGTCAAGTCGCTTGTGGAAGCTTTGAAAATTGCCAATACGACTGATGCCGATGTTATTTTCTTCGGACGCGGCGGCGGTGACAAGAGCATTATTGACAAGGTATTCAACTCCGTTGAACTCGCGGACGCGATACTTGCGAGCAGGATACCTACGGTATCGGCGGTAGGACATGAGTACAATTATACTATTTCCGATCATGTGGCCGATGTGCGCGCCCGCGTTCCGTCAACAGCGGCGGAAGTGCTGAAGGACAAAAAAGAAGTCATAAACGAGCTTGACCTTAAGAAAAAGGTGCTGCGAACTTCACTGAAAGCGGTGTTCGACAATAAGATCGCCGCAGTCAAGGTGCTGAGTGAGAAGATAAAGGGAAGAAGCCCGGAACAAAGACTTGCGGCTGCCGAAAAGTCGCTTGATGAGATCGCGGACAGGATCAGCAGACAATTTGAGCGTTTCATAACGGCTAAGGAAAGTGAATATGCCGCGAAGTTTCTGGCTGTAAAAAATCGTGAACATATGCTGCTTGGTTCAAAAGAAGAGGCTTTTGTTCATACGGTGTCGATGATAGAAGCTTTAAGTCCTTTGAAGGTACTGCTTCGCGGTTATTCCATAACCTATTCGGGTGAGAGGATAATCAGAAGCGTTGATGAAGCCGGTACAGGGGACAAGCTGAGGATAAAACTGCCGGACGGTTTTATAAACGCTGTTGTGGAAAATACTGAAAAAGAATGAAAGGAATTATGAATATGAACTTTGATGAAGCTTATAAAAGACTGAACGAGATATCCGTTGAAATGGAACGCAAGGATCTTTCGCTTGAAGATTCCGTCAAGCTTTACAGCGAAGCGGCAAATCTTGTTGAGATATGCAAGAAAACTCTTGAAGAAGCAAAGATGAAGGTAACGGAGTTAGAAAAAGCTGATAAAAAGTAAAATGAAAACTCTTGAAGAATATATAAAAATGACAGAGGAGCGGCTGTATCGTATATTCCCCGATGAGACCAAGCCGCAGGGAGAGGTCATAAAGGCTGCAAAGTACAGCCTTTCCGCGGGCGGAAAGCGCATACGGCCTGTGCTTACCCTTGCTTTCTGCGAAATGTGCGGAGGAGAAGCCGTAAAAGCATTAGACGCAGCTTGCGCGATCGAATATATGCATACATACTCGCTGATACATGATGACCTGCCCTGCATGGACAACGATGATCTGCGGCGCGGAAAACCGAGCTGCCACAAGGCTTTCGGTGAGACTACGGCGCTGCTTGCGGGGGACATGCTCGCGATACTTCCTTTTGAGGCGATATCGGGTTCGGCGGATATACCTCCGTCAGCGGCGGTGAAATGCATACACGCTCTATCATCGCTGTGCGGAGCTGACGGTATGATCGGCGGTCAGCAGATAGATACCGCGAATGACGGTGCCGAACTGCCGAAAGATGTGCTCGTTGATATGTATTCCATGAAGACATCCGCTCTGCTGAAAGCGGCTTGCTTATGCGGAGTTTACTGCGCCGAGAGCGAAGACGAGATATTCTGTGCCGAAAAAGCGTCGGAATATGCCGAGAACCTCGGGCTTGCATTTCAGATAGTTGACGATATCCTTGATGTAACGAGCACACCCGAGGTGCTCGGAAAACAGACAGGAAGCGATGCAAACAATAATAAGCATACATACGTATATACCTACGGCATTGAGAAGGCAAAGGAAGCTGCAGGGCATTATACGGAAAAGGCGATAGAGGCACTTGAAGCTTTCAGGGACAATGAATTCCTGAAGCGGCTTACATTATCGCTACTCGGAAGGAAAAACTGACGATGACTAAATATGTGAATGTTGTCCTGTTCGCGGCAGCTGTGAGCTGGCTTGCCGCACAGGTTCTGAAGACCGTGATATATGCGGTCAAATACAGGACATTCCGGCTTGAACGTATATGGGGCGCGGGAGGAATGCCTTCATCGCACTCCGCGTTTGTATGCGCGCTTGCAATGTCCACCTGTCGGGTCTGCGGAGTAAACTCCGTTGAGGCTTCACTTGCTATATCGTTTGCGTTCATCGTGATGTATGACGCCTGCGGAGTCCGGCGTGAAGCGGGTCAGCACGCAAGAGAGATAAACCGTCTCCGCAAGATCGTCGATAAGCTTGATGACGAGATAGTCGAGAAGCTTGATGAGGAAGTTGATATAGAGACTGATGAAAACGAGAACGAGGAGTTAAAGGATCTGAAGGAATTCCTTGGTCATACGCCGATACAGGTGCTTTGCGGCGCTCTTCTCGGTATCCTTATAGGATTTGTATTCCCGATATAAAAAATGAAAGGAACATGGATAAATGCTTCTTTCCGACAATATATCCCCGGATTTTGTGAAAAGCCTTGACCTTGCCGGTAAAAAGCAGCTTTGCGAGGAGATACGGGCATTTCTGATAGAAGATGTCTCCCGTACCGGAGGTCATCTTGCGTCCAACCTCGGGACGGTGGAGCTTTCGGTAGCGCTTCACAGTGTTTTCTCCACTCCCGGGGATAAGATCGTTTTTGATGTAGGACATCAGTCCTATACACATAAGCTTATAACAGGAAGATATGACAAGTTCCGTTCACTGCGCTCAAAGGACGGTATCTCGGGCTTTCCGCGCAATGACGAGAGCGAGCATGACGCTTTTATTGGCGGACACAGCAGTATATCTGTCTCTGCCGCTCTCGGTATAGCAAAGGCAATGCACCTTAAAGGTGAGGACGGAAGTGTTATCGCTGTCATAGGCGACGGCGCGCTGACAGGCGGTGAGGCATACGAAGGGCTCAACAATATCGGCAGAGACATGAGCAATCTTATCGTCATTCTTAATGACAATGAGATGTCTATATCCCGAAGTAAAGGGACGGTGGCGGAGTATCTTACCAGGATGAGGTCGTCGCGCTCATACTATGACAAAAAGGAAGCGGTCAAGGAATTCCTGTCGCATACCGAGGTAGGCAAGGAACTCTCGAAGTCGATAAGCGGTACGAAAGATCTTGTAAAATTCGCTATATATCAGAGCAATATCTTTGAGAGCCTCGGTCTGAAATACTATGGACCCGTGAACGGTCATGACCTTGGAAAGCTTATTGAGATACTTGAGATAGCAAAGATAACCAACGAACCCTGTATAGTTCACATAAAGACGAAGAAGGGAAAGGGTTATAAGCCTGCTGAGCTGAATTCCGGCGAATATCACGGTATATCGGCGCGCTCACGGCCGGGACTGCGCAGCAGGAGTTTTTCCGAGATAGCGGGTGTTACGCTGCTGCATATCGCCTCGGAGGACGACAGGATATGTGCTGTGACTGCCGCAATGAAATATGCTACGGGGCTTGAACACATAGCCAAGGCTTATCCGGAGCGCTTTTTCGATGTCGGCATTGCCGAGCAGCACGGACTTACATTCTGCTGCGGACTTGCGTCACAGGGCATGATACCTGTCTATGCCGTGTATTCGACGTTTCTTCAGCGATGCTTTGACCAGATAGTGCATGACGCCTCGATAGAAAAAAAGCATATCGTGCTGTTCGTTGACCGCGCGGGATTTGTGGGGGAAGACGGCGAGACGCACCATGGGATATACGATGTCCCGATGCTGTCATCTGTACGTTATACCGAGATATGGTCACCGTATGACGAGACAACGTTAAAGCTCTGTATCGACAGGGCTATATATCATTCCGACGGAATAGCGGCAGTGCGCTATCCGAGAGGATTGTGTCCCGCAGGCGGAAATACCGGTTATTCCGATTTTTATATTGCAGCAGGCGGAAGCGATACTCTTGTCGTTACATACGGCAGACTCGCTGTGACAGCACGTGAAACGGAGAATGCTGACATACTCACTTTGCTGAAAATATACCCTGTACCCGAAAAGGCAGTGGAAGCGGCGCTCGGGTACAAGCGCGTACTTTTCTTTGAGGAGAGTATGAAAAGCGGCGGGATAGGTGAAAAGTTCCTTGCCGCGCTTTATGAGCGCGGTTTCAGAGGAGAATACCGCATCACTGCCATAACCGCACCTGCCGCGGCTGCCGATGTTGACATTCAGCTTGCGGAGGCGGGGTTTGACCTTGAAGGCTTTGACCGGATAATAAGAAATGAAGAATAGGATAGACATCATACTTACAGAACGCGGTCTTGTCAAAAGCCGCACCTGTGCCGCACAACTAATAAAAGAGGGAAGCGTTTCCGTAAACGGTGTCACGCTCCGCAAACCATCCGAGCAGGTAGATGAAGCTGCCGATATATCCGTTTCCGATACGTCGGCGCTTACACGTTATGTGGGACGCGGCGGGCTTAAGCTTGAAACTGCGATAGAACAGTTCGGGATATCTCCCGCCGGGTGTGTATGTCTTGACATAGGTGCGTCAACCGGAGGTTTTACAGACTGTATGCTCCGTAACGGCGCTCTGCGTGTATATGCGGTCGATGTGGGAAGTGCGCAGCTTGACATGAAACTGAGAAATGACGGCAGGGTAATATCTCTTGAAAACCTTGATATAAGAAACGCCGACAGCTCGCATATCCCCGAGAAAGCGGCTTTCATCACTGCGGATGTGTCATTTATATCCCAAAAAGCTATACTCCCGGAAATAAAGAGATTTGCAGCGCCCGGAGCATTATGCTGTACTCTTATAAAACCACAGTTTGAGCTCGGAAAAGCAAAGCTCGGCAAAAGCGGGGTAGTCCGAGACCCGAAGCTGCGCGAAAAAGCAGTGAAGGATATCACCGGATTTGCCGCTGCGCTCGGATTTGCTGACATACGTACCGTGCCGTCGAAAATAACCGGCGGTGACGGAAATCTTGAATATCTGATGTGCTGTGTTATCCCGTAAGGAGAAAACTCTTATGAATATATATATTTGTCCGTGTGTGGAAAAGGAAAAGAGCATGGCTTTGCTGCCGTCGGTCATAGATGCTCTTGACAGATACGGCATAACTGCTGTAATGTCCGATGATGTGCGGAAACTGTTTGATGATAAGCGCGTAATTTACAGTGACAGTATCGTGAACAACAGGAGTATTATAAAAGAACTTGACGACTGTGACATGATTATGACTGTCGGCGGCGACGGAATGATGCTAAAAATGGGAAAAGCTGCCGCGGTATATAATAAGCCGCTTATCGGAATAAACACCGGAAGGCTCGGTTTTATGACCGCACTCAACTCCGACGAGCTTGAAAAGCTTTCTGCGCTTTCCTACGGAACTTATACCATGAGCAGACGTATGCTTCTGGATATGACTGAGGAGGGCAGCGGAGAGAGCGGAAATAATGGGTCTTTTGTTTACCAGCACTACGCTCTGAATGATTTCGTACTGTTCAAGGACGTCAATTCCAAGCTGCCGGAGTTCACCATAAGAGCAAACGGTGAGACGGTCACAAAGATACGTGCCGACGGGCTTATCTTCAGTACGCCGACAGGCTCCACAGCATACGCGCTGTCGGCGGGCGGCCCTATAATCGAACCTACGATAGAGTGCATACAGATGACGCCTTTGTGTCCGCACTCGCTTATGAACCGACCGATGATATTCAGCGGCAGTGACAAGATAACCGCGAGCTATACGGCATACGAGGGGAGCAGAGTCAATATCAGCGCTGACGGAGGCGAGAGCCGTGAGTTCAGACCGGATAAAGAGATTACTATCTTCAAAAGCGATCTGCAGCTCAATATAGTTCAGATCGGCGGGAAGAGCTTTTACAGGACAGTGAGCGAAAAGCTCATGACTACCTTGAAGTGATACTGTATGAAAAGAAAGAGACAGGCAGAGATACTCGCGATAATATCGGAGTATGAGATAGAAAACCAGGAAATACTGCGTGAGAAGCTGCTTGAACGGGGTTACTCCGTGACACAGGCAACCGTATCACGCGATATAAATGAGCTTGCGCTTGAAAAGGCTCTGTCGGATACAGGCGTAAGCTGCTATATGCGCGCAAGAAAGGCGAACAAGCGGCATTTTGAGAATTTTTTCAGCCAATCTGTCACTCGTATAGACTGTGCGGGAAATATTGTCTGTGTGAAGTGCCATTCTGGACTTGCGAGCGCGGCGTGTGCCACATTCGATACGATGAATATGGAGAATGTCGTCGGAACTATCTCGGGCGATGACACCATATTCATACTTGTGCGGACGGAGAATGACGCACGAAGACTTGCCGCGCAGCTTAAAGGAATGATATAGATCCGAGGTCGGGGAATGTTAAAGGAACTGTATATTGAAAATTTAGCCGTAATTGAAAAGGCAGACATAGAGTTTACCGGAAATTTCAATGTATTCTCCGGTGAGACCGGTGCGGGTAAGAGCATACTTATAGGCGCTATCAACGCAATACTCGGCGGGCGTGCGCATAAGGACCTGATACGCACAGGAACGAGCAAGGCGTCTGTTTCGGCGCTGTTTGACTATATCCCTCCGATTGTCGCGGCTAAGCTGGAAGAAAACGGCTATCCCGCCGAGGGTGAGCTTCTGCTGAAACGTGATATTTCAGCTGACGGAAAGGGACAGGTAAGGATAAACGGAATGCCTGCGACGGCGGCAATGCTGAAAGAGATAACATCGGGGCTGATAGATATCCACGGACAGCAGGATAACCGCATATTGACCGACAATGCAAATCAGCGGGAGCTTATAGACGGCTATGCCGGGCTTAAAGAACGGCTTTCGGAGTATTCGGCAAAATTCAGGAATTTTTCTGCTCTTACCCGAAGGGTGAAACAGCTTGAAGCGGAAAACAGCGAGAAGGATATTCGTGCCGAGAAGCTGAGAGCCGATATAGATGAGGTAGAGAAACTCTCGCTGAAAAAAGGTGATGAGCCGATAATTGCCGAGAAACTGACACGGGCGCGTAATCTTGAAGAAATATCGGAAGCTTTGAACGGTGCATCGGCAGCGGTGGGCGGCGGTGATGACGAGCAGGGAGCCGCCGATCTTTCCGAGTCTGCGCTTAAGCTGCTTGACGGGATAACAAAGTATGTGCCGGAATGCGGCGAGCTTTCCGAGCGGCTCAAGACACTTGTAGTCGAGCTCAGAGATATAAGCGGAGATATAAGTGCACTTATTCCCGACGATGACGAGGAAATAAGTCTCCAGTCGCTTGAGGAAAAAATGAGCGGCATTCTGTGGCTTAAACGCAAGTATATGCGTGAGACCGACGAGATAATAGATCTTTGCGGGGAATGGAAAAAGGAGCTCAAAGAGCTTTCAGAATGTGACAACACACTTGCGGAACTGAATGCTGAACGTCATAAGGTTGCCGAAGAGGTAAAGACTGCCGCGGCAGAGCTTTCAAAGCTGCGCCGTGAAGCTGCCGACAGGCTCACAGAGGAGATAACCGAGCAGCTAAGGTATCTTGATATGCCCGATGTGCGGCTTCGTTTCGATATTTCTCAGGGCAAGATAACCGTAAACGGTATGGATGATATAGAGCTTATGATCTCGGTGAACAAGGGCGAGGATCTCAAACCGATAGCAAAGGCTGCGTCGGGCGGTGAGCTTTCGCGAATAATGCTTGCCATAAAAAGCGTATGTGCGGAGAATGACGATACCCCGACAATGATATTCGACGAGATAGACACGGGTATAAGCGGACGCGCGGCTCGCAAGGTCGGCAATAAGCTTTCGGGGATCTCGCGCAGGCGACAGGTTCTTTGTGTAACGCATTTAGCGCAGATAGCGGCACTTTCCGACAATCATCTTCTCATACAGAAAAACAGTGATGAAACACGTACATATACAACGGTGAGCAGGCTCGACCATGAAGGCAAGGTGCGCGAAGTAGCAAGGCTGATCTCCGGCGACAGCAGCGACGCTTCTCTTGTTAACGCGGAAGAGCTTATACGGCGGGGAACGCAGGGAGACAGTGAGGAATGAACCTGAGAGCATGGATCTATACAGCAGGGCAGCTCGACGAAGCCTTGAAATGCTCTGAGTTTGAAGCTGTGTATGTTCCGCTGCGACTTGCGGAAAAAGCGGCGGACAGAGCTGAGAAAATCATTCTTCTTCCGCCGGAGTATCTTGCAGACTGTGAGGAGAAAACTGAGAAAGAGCTGCTGAGGCTGAAGGCGCTTGGTTTTGATAAGGCGCTCGCTCACACGTCGGGACATATCGAACTTCTGAGCAGGAACGGCTTTAAAGTCTGCGGCGGCAACAGACTGAACTGCACCAACAGCGAAAGCGTGAGATTTTTCGCGGGGTGCGGTCTTACGGATATCATAGTTTCCCCGGAGATAACGATAAAACGCATGAATTCTCTTGACATGGCTGTACCGATAGGATTTCTTGCTTATGGGTATCTTCCGATGATGCTTACCAGACGATGTCCGATAAATGACGGAAAGCCGTGCGGAAAGCTGCGGTGCGGGCGGCAGATCACCGACAGGAAAGGCAATAAGCTCGATGTGATCTGTTCCGATAACACTGTCGAGATACTTAACAGTGACGTTCTTATGCTCAGCGGGAGGCTGGGTGAATTTCATGCCTCGTTCGCAGTGCTGCGATTTACAACGGAAAAGGAGATATCCGGCATAGTGCGAAGTTATTCGCTGAATGAAAAGCCTGATATCCGGAAATATACTACGGGATTATATTACAGAGGGGTAGAATGATATGAATATTGATATCAAAAAGACGAGACCTATGGCAAGACTTCCCATGAGGGCGACCGACGGCAGCGCAGGCGCTGATCTCTATGCGTGCATAGAAGAAGATATAGTCATAAAGCCCGGTGAGAGAAAGCTTATCCCCACCGGTATCGCGATAGGCATACCCTACGGCGGGTGCGGAGCGTTCATCTTCCCGCGCAGCTCGGTTTCCAGCAAATTCGGCATATCACTTGCCAACTGTGTCGGTGTTGTTGACAGCGATTACAGAGGAGAGATCATGGTGCCGCTTATCAATCATTCGTCCGAACCATATACTGTAAAGAACGGAGACCGCATAGCGCAAATGGTCATCATGCCTGTCATACTGCCTGATTACATAGTGTGCGACGAGCTCGATGAAACTCCCCGCGGAAAGGGCGGTTTCGGCTCTACCGGGAGATGATGAAGGGACTTTGATTAAATTGAATAAAAATAATCCATTATATTCCGTAAAATTTTAAGGTTTTGCAAGTTGTAACAACGGGATAATCGTGCTATAATATTAGTATCGGTTTGGTATTTGAAAGAACAATAAAGGAGATCCCGTAGAGCAATGTTTACCAAGGATATAGGTATTGACCTCGGTACTGCAAACACACTTGTGTATATGCGCGGAAAGGGCATTATAATCAGAGAACCCAGCGTTGTTGCGGTAGATGTTAAATATGAACGCGTAAGATATGTCGGTCAGGAAGCAAAGGACGTAATAGGAAGGACCCCCGGCTCGATAGTCGCGGTAAGACCGCTCAAAGACGGTGTTATCGCGGATTTTGACATGACCACGAGTATGCTGCAGGAGTTTATCTCAAAAGCGGTCAAGGGCAGAAAGTTTGTAAAGACACGTGTTATTATTTGTATCCCGTCGGGAGTTACCGCGGTTGAGCGCAGAGCTGTAAAAGAAGCTGCACAGAGCGCCGGCGCAAAGAGAGTCTCGATAATCGAGGAGCCTATGGCAGCGGCGATAGGTGCAGGACTGCCTGTCGCTGAACCTACCGGCAGCATGATAGTCGATATCGGCGGCGGTACGAGCGAAGTGGCTGTTATTTCGCTCGGCGGCATAGTAACTTCGCGCTCGGTAAGAGTTGCGGGAGATGAATTTGACAATTCAATAATCAATTATATAAAGAAACGTTATAATCTTCTTATCGGTGAGCGTACTGCGGAAAACATAAAGATAGCTATCGGTTCCGCATTTCCTTATGCGGATAATGAACCGGTAATGGATATAAAGGGCAGAAACCTTCTTAACGGCTTGCCCGAGAATATCACAATAACAAGCGAGGAGATACGGGAAGCTCTTGCCGAGCCGCTGAGCCATGTTATAGAAGCGATAAAGGTCACGCTCGAAAAGACACCTCCGGAGCTTTCCGCTGATATTATTGACCAGGGGATCATGCTCGCGGGGGGCGGTGCGCTCCTTAAAGGTCTTGACCAGCTTATTAACCGCGAAACCGGTATGCCTGTCAAGGTGGCGGAAAGACCTCTCGATTGTGTTGCCGACGGCACGGGTAAGGTGCTTGAAAACATAGATAAGCTGATAGATGTTTTAAGCGACGACGATTCAAGATATTGAGCTTGACGCGAAGTGCTCCGGGGCGCAGGTCACGGAAGCACTTTTCGTATTTTAAGGAAAGAAAACAGAACTGACGGAAAGGGAATATGAAGGATTTTTTTCAGAGCTGGAAATTCAAGGTGATAGTCTGCATTTTCGCCTTGGTTTTCGGAATAATGATATATGCCGCTATCGCGGGGAACAATATAATATTCCCGAGAAGCCTTCTCGAAACAGTGACACAGCCGTTCGTGTCCGCGGGTACTGCGGTAAGCAACTGGACAGAGGAGACCATTGATACGCTGGTAAATGCAAACAAATACCGCGAGGAGAATGAGCGGCTGCGTGAGATGCTTACCGAAATGTACGGAAAGATAGTCGATAAAGAGCGCACAGATGAGGAAAATGAGCAGTACCGAAGTATTCTCGGAATAGCCGAGGCGCATGAGGATTATACATGGTCTCCGCCGTGTAATGTTACGGCAAGAAAAGCAGGCGACATATACGGCGGGTTTACGATAGACCGGGGAAGTGCCGACGGGATAAAACTGTATGACCCGGTGTTCACTTCTGTGGGGCTTGTCGGGATAATTGGCGAGATATCGGAGCATTATTCGACAGTCAAGACTGTGCTTTCACCCGATGTGAATGTGGGGCTTGTCACAACGCGTACAAAATCGGTTGGTATCACGGAGAATGACGCAGAGTATGCCGCGGCAGGCTGCTGTATAATGAGCTTTGTGTCGAAGAGCAGCGATATAAGAGAGGGCGATGTGGTGATAACATCCGGAAGCTCGGTATTTCCGGGGGATATTATGTTCGGCACGGTAAAGAGTGTTTTCAGTGATTCCAACGGACTTACACAGCACGCTGTGATAGCCCCGGCAGAGGATGTTTTCAGGATAACCCGCGTATTTGTGGTGACGGGTTTTGAGGGACAGGATAAGTAATATGAGATTCAGCATCTCGTCAAGAGAAGAGCTTTCACGCACAGAAAAGCGGTATCGTGTTATAAAATGGGCAACGCTTTCTTTGCTTATGATAGTATTCTATGTTATGATGCGCGCAGGTATTTTCGGTTTATGGCAGCCGGTATTCATTATCCCGCTTTGCGCTGCGGTATCAATGCATGAGGATGAGTTGTCTTCGTGCATATTTGCACTGTTCTGCGGATTCATGATAGACATGGCAAGCGGGTATGTATTCGGTTTCAGCGCTATATGGCTGATGACTGTGAGCGTTGTATCATCGCTGCTTGTGCGCAATCTTATAAGAGTAAATCTGATAAACTTCTGCATTATCGCTGCGGCTGCGGTGTTTATCGAGTATTCTATGGATTATCTGTTCAATATCCTGATATGGAATATCCCGAAGGGCGAGGTCATACTTGTTTCTTCCATAATTCCGACGGCTGCCGCAACTATGGTCGTGTCTCCCGCGGTGTATTATCTTGTAAGAAGCATAGAAACAAGACTTGCGTCGGAGAGCATGAATACTATTGATTACGACGATGATGATTTCAACGGAGAGCAGGGTGATGAGCATTGAGCAGAGTAACAGTGGTTATCCGCAGCATAATACTCGTGCTGCTTATCATTGCTTTCCTTTTTTTGTGTACGGTAAGACTGATAAGTCTTCAGATAGTTGAGGGGGAACAGTACCTTTCACAGACAGAGATAAGCTATACCGCGACCCAGGAAATGATAGCTACCAGGGGGCAGATATTTGACAGCACGGGTCTTAACATGACTTCAAACAGGGCGGTTTACAAAGTCATTGTACAGAAAGCGTTCTTGCCGTCGGATAAGCAGAATGATATACTGCTGAAAACAGTGGAGATGCTGAGCATGAACGGCGAGAAATGGAATGATTCGGTACCGATAACTTACACCGAGCCTTTTGAGTTCACTATCCCCGACGGAGATGAGCTTCTGAGTTTCAAAAAGCGAATAATAGTAAACCCCGACGCGACTGTCGAAAACTGTATCTCGGCTCTTGCGAAGAAGTACAACATCAATACCGAGAGCTTGACCACGGGGCAGATAAGGCTTGTTGGCGGTGTACGCTATGAAATGGAGAAGAAGGATTTTTCCTATGAAAACAGGTTCACACTTGCCGATGATGTGTCTGTCGATACCGTTATAATGATAAAGGAGCTCGGGATAAAGCTCTCGGGAGTTGACGTTGTGGAGGAGAGTGCCCGGGAATATGTCATAACCTCTATTGCGCCACACGTTCTCGGTTCCGTCGGCTACATCTCGCCCGAGGAATATGAAGCTCTGAAATCCGATGGGTACAGCTATAACGACACCATAGGAAAATACGGTATTGAACGGGCTATGGAGAGTGTACTTCGGGGAACTAACGGTGAGCGTACCATAATCCGTGACTCAAAGGGAGTGGCGCTGTCTGACACAATAACAAAGGAAGTTGTGGCAGGGAACAGCGTGCGTCTCACAATAAACGCCAGGGAGCAGAACACGCTCCAGGAGATACTCGCAAATCAGATAAACTGGCTCAACAATACCGCGGACAGAGGTCAGGAATGTGACGCGGGGGCGGTGGTTGTGCTAAACGCAAAGACGGGAGCAGTTCTCGGTATGGCGACATATCCGACTTATGACCTGAAACAGTCTGTTGAGGATTATGCGTCTGTACTCGCTATACCGGGAAGTCCCATGCTGAACCGCTGCACCAACGGCGTTTACCGCCCGGGCTCGGCATTTAAGACTATAACTGCGGCGGACGGGCTGATAAACGGGCTTATCGACAGGAATACAAGAGGGACCTGTACAGGAAGATATACGTTCTATTCCGATTATCAGCCGAAATGCACCGGCTATCACTACGGATATGATGTGGTGAACTGCCTTAAATGGTCGTGCAATATATTCTTTTATGACCTCGGGCGAAGACTCGGTATAGACGAGCTTTATGATTTCGCGACAAGGTTTGGTTACGGTACGGATCTCGGACTTGAGATAGGCGGACTTACGGGTCAGATGTCCAATCCCGCTCTTTATGAAAAGCTGAGGGGTGAGCAGTGGGACAGCGGCAATACTCTTCAGGCGGCAATAGGTCAGATGGACACGCTTGTGACACCGCTTCACCTTGCGGTACAGGCTGTAACACTCGCAAATAACGGCGTAAGATACAAGCCGTATGTTGTGGATTCCGTCTGGGATTATGATATGAAAGAAATGCTGTACAAGACTGAGCCGCAGGTGGTTGATGTTATCGAGGACAAGAATAACGCGTTTGAGATAGTGCGCGAGGGTATGATAGCTGTATCTACGCTTGTAAACTGGCCTACAAGCTCGGCACTCTGGCATTTTGACGGCTTGCCTTACAGTGTGGCTATCAAGACCGGTACACCGGAAGCCGGAGCGGACGGAGTTTATAACTCAACCGTAATGGGATACTATCCCGCCGAGGATCCGCAGATAGCCTTCGGCATAGTTCTTGAAAAAGGAGAGTATTCGAGATATATGGTGAGAAATGTTATAGACTGCTATATCTATCATGATTATGAACCGGATATGGACGAAAACGGCGTTATTCTCACTCCGTGGAAGAGAAAGTAAGACAGAACAGAAATATATTTTAGTAAATATATACAAATCAAAGACCTTTTTTCGTTGCAGTTTTCACGAAAATGATTATAAAACGAAAAAAGGTCTTTAAAAATTTGCAGAAATGTGATACAATAAGAATATGCTAATATGTATGAGTATGACTAATTGCAAATGTGTTATACGACATGACAGGAGGACTTTTCTATGTCACAGATCATTGCTGTAACTGCCGGAAAGGGCGGTACAGGTAAGTCAACTACCTCAGCCAATATCGCATCATGCCTTGCGTACCAGGGCAAAAAGACCCTTATAGTCGAGCTTGACTTCGGTCTGAGATGTCAGGATATAATTCTCGGTATCAACGGAAATGTCAGACATGATATAGGCGAATATCTCGAAGGTAAGATCGATATCATGAATGCCACAACAAAGGTGGACAGAAGCGAGAACCTTTCGCTTGTGTGTGCTACAAAGAACCCGTTTATTGAGATAAACCCTGAAAAGATAATCGGCGTCTGTGAGGAAATGAGAGAGTATTTTGATTATATCATCATGGACACCGCGGGTATCGGAAGCTCTGTGTTCAGTGTTATCAAGGCGGCTGATCTTATCCTTATGGTAACAACACCGGATACGGTCTGTGTAAGAGACGGTGCTATGCTCTCTGACTTCCTTTATGTTAAGAATTGCGTAAATCAGAGACTTATCATAAATAAAGTCCCCGTTAAGTTCAAGGACGAGGAAATTCTGTACGATCTTGATGAGGTTATGGATACCGTAGGTATCCCCCTTATCGGCGTAGTACCGGAGGACAGCGAGATAAGAGTGTGCGGCTCAAAGGGCAAGCCGCTGCCGAAGGGAAGCGCAGGTTTCAAGGCTTATGATTCGATTTCAAGAAGGATCCTCGGTGAGCGTGTTCCGTTGTCGATCAATATCGATTGATGATCTATTGTTTTCAGAAAGGTGGTGTTCAAAATGAACATAGCACTTATTGCTCATGATTCAAAGAAAGAACTTATGGTACAGTTTTGTATAGCATACTGCGGTGTTCTGAGCAGACACAATCTTTGTGCTACCGGAACCACAGGAAAGCTCGTTGCAGAGGCGACAGGTCTGAATATTCAGAGATATCTGAGCGGATCCCAGGGCGGTGATCAGCAGATCGGGGCGAGGATCTCATGCAACGAGATAGACGTATTGTTTTTCTTCCGCGACCCGCTCAACGCCAAGGCACACGAGCCGAATGAAATGACGCTGCTGAGACTGAGCGATGTGCATAATATACCCGTCGCTACAAATATAGCAACGGGTGAAGCACTTATTCATGCTCTTGAACGCGGTGATCTCGACTGGAGAGATATAGTAAGAACGTAAAGAGTATTATCTATATGAAATACAAGGCATTGGTGTCATTTCTTGTAAAGATTGATGACATTGATGCCTTTTTTGTATGCCATTCGTACAGTCTGACCTGTACCTGTTGCGGAACGCCGTTCGTCATAACAGCAAACGCATATATCGGCATAGTCGATGAGCCGCTGATTTCGCTCTTTCATACATCCTTCAACATAATGTGGAGAAATGTATTCCACTTTATCAGCGCTCTGCATTATATCAAAATAAGTATCCTGCATATTTGACGAAAATGAGCGTGTCTGTTCTTCGGGAGAGCAGGGGATAAGTAATACCAGTGAGATCCAAGGGTATGACGCCTTGAGCTCAAGCACTGTCTGCGCAGCAAGCGTATCAAATCCCGCCGCACCTCCTGCATAAAACATATCTGCGCTTCTGTTTACTATCAATGATTCCAGT
>JAGBLA010000212.1 GCA_017635675.1 Ruminiclostridium sp. | reverse complement strand
GATGTATCATTGCAGTGACCCTCGGGTCAGTTATTGCGTGCAGGCGCTGCCTGCTTCGACAACTCAATCAATGAGAGATGTATCATTGCAGTGACCCTCGGGTCAGTTATTGCGTGCAGGCGCTGCCTGCTTCGACAACTCGATTAATGAGAGATGCAGCTTTTTAGGGGTGACAAACGGGACAAGCCCCGTGCCGCCGCTTATTTTACGATGAACTCGTCGATAGCCTGTTCAAGCTCGGCGGTATCATCGGTATGGGCAACAAGCTTAAGCGACTTTGACAGGTCAACGCTGAAAATGCCCATGATAGACTTCGCGTCAACAGCGTATCTGCCTGAGATGAGGTCGATATCGAAATCAAATCTCATAACGGTGGAAACGAACTTCTTGACGTCCTCGATAGTTGTAATGTTTACCATGTATTCTTTCATAACTGTTTCCTTTCTTTCTCTGTTTGTCTGCACATAAAGCGGGCGTTTATTTAACTATATGCTCCGCTATCTCGTCAAGGAATCCCGTACTGTCACTGTGAACGGTAAGCTCAAGCTCGCGGCTGAGATCAAGGCTGAATATACCCATGATGGATTTTGCGTCAACGGTGTACTTCCCGAGTGAAAGATCGATATCGTAATCGTGGTCGTTTGCCTTCTTTACGAAATCCTTGACATCGTCGATGCTTACGAACTTAACTGTGACTTTTGTCATGACGGTACAGTTCCTTTCTATATAAACGGTGCTTTTCTCTCTGCACCTTACGTATATAATAGCAGAAATTTTTTCAAAGTCAAGTCTTTCGGTTCATTTTCGGAGTTTTTAGCTATAAAAACGATTTGAAGAGTTGATTTTTGTGCAATATTTACTACAATGAAGGTGCCAATTTATGAAATATGCTATAATCACTTTTGGCTGCAAGGTAAGCCAGTATGAAAGCAGCGTCATAGACAATGCCATGAAGGCTGCCGGGTATGAGCCTTGCAATGACGGCGATAAGCCGGATATCGTCATCGTGAATTCCTGTACGGTCACGGAAAACAGCGACAGCAAAGCAAAACGTGCTGTCCGCAGAGCTCACGCGTCGGGCGCAGTGACGGTGCTTACAGGCTGCTATCCGCAGGCGTTCCGAGAGGAGGCGGCTCAATGCGGTGCCGACATAGTGACAGGCACGGCGCGGCGCGTGGAGATCCCGGCGCTTATCGGTAAGTTTCTTGCGGGATGTCCCGCCGTGCCGGATCTGACGCTCCCGTCGGAGTACGAGGAAACCGGGAATACAGCCACAGCGGATAAGACCCGTTCGTTCATTAAGGTCGAGGACGGGTGTGACCGATACTGTTCGTATTGCGCGATACCCTTTGCGCGTGGAGCTGTGCGGTCGCGCAAGCCGGAGTCGATAGCGGAAGAAGCTGCTCTTTGTGCGGGGGCGGGGCATCGTGAGCTTGTGCTTGCGGGTATCAATCTTTCGCGGTACGGCAGCGATATCGGTTTAGGTCTTGCCGACGCGGTGAAGGCTGCGTCAACGCCGCAGAGCATTGTGAGAGTGCGGCTCTCTTCGCTGGAGCCCGAGCTGCTTGACGAACGGACTGCGGCGGCGCTTGCGGAATGTGAAAAGCTGTGTCCGCATTTTCATCTGTCGCTCCAGAGCGGTTGCGACAGCACGCTGCGTCGTATGAATCGGCATTACGATACCGAGGAGTATTCAGCGATAGTCTCACGGCTGCGCAGTAACTTTCCGAACTGTGCGATAACCACCGATGTCATCGTGGGCTTTCCCGGCGAGACCGAGGAGGAATTCCGTGAGTCGCTGCGGTTTGTGGAGAATGCGGGATTTGCCCGCGTACACGTGTTTACCTACTCAAAGCGACCCGGCACGGCGGCGGCAAGAATGCCGGGGCAGCTCCCGGACGAGGTGAAGGTGCGCCGTCACGCGGAAATGTCCGGGGCTGCGGCGCGCATTTACAGGGATTTTCTTGTATCTCACACCGGCAGAACGGAGTTTATCCTCGTACAGAAACGTACATCGCCGGAATATGCCGAGGGGCTTACGCCTGATTATGCTCCTGTGAGAGTTTACGGCTCCCGGGCTGAAAGGCATGACATTATAAAGGTATATGTTATCGGGACTGGGGAGAAATTCTGCATCGGGGAAGAGATATTATAAACTATCCTTGCGGTAAAAAACAGGGAGCTGTGCTTCGCCTTATCGTTTCTGCAACTTTATCGGCATAAACCTGTGGTAATTAGTATTAAATTTATAAATTTTTTTTGTAAATTATAGCCAAACACTTGATTTAGCCGTTGACGGGAATTTAAAAACGTGTTATACTATATCGTAGTATATTATGAGAAAAATTGCTGTTTTTTGATAAATTTTAGCTTTTAGGGGAAGCAGATAGTATGAAGATGAAATTGAAAGCCTTGATATTGCTTTTGTGCTGCGCTGTGACGATGCTGCTCGTGCCGGTCATCTCGTCGGCGGCTGCCGTGAACGGTGTCGGTGTCTCAAAAAGTGAGCTGTCCCCCGATGATGTGTTTGACCTTATTATAAGCGTACCGCCTTCGGAAAGCGCTGATACGGCATTCATACGCGTGGAGTTTGATTCCTCCGTATTTGATGTGGTGTCATGGGCTCCAAATGTACATAACTGCATTTATAACAGCGGAGCCGGATTTCTGGTACTCACCTCAGCGAACGCCAACAGAGATATAGACTTAAGCCACGGGCTTGAGATAAGCGCTACTATGCACGTGAACAGAAACGCCGCGGCAGGCGGTTATGAGTTCACGCTCGTTGAGCACAGCCTTTCATACGTTGCCGACAACGGTTACGAGTTCAGAGAGCTGTGGTCTCCGACAGCCATAAAAGCGGGTGTGCGTGTTACTTCCCCTGTACAGAGCACAACTGCCGCGACGACAGACAGCAGGATAACAGTGTCTCCTGTTGTGAGCAATACTCCCTCTCAGGATACACTGCGCCCGTCGGATTATGCGGCGAGAGACGATGAAAATGATACAACAGCGAGCAATATTACCGATACTGCCGACAAGATCTCCGACGGTGAGGAAGAGATACTTGTGAGCGATGACAATGATGATGACAGTATCGAGATAACGGCGGACGACGGCCCCGAAGAAGTAACTGCATCTCCCGCAGCGTCCGTTCCCGCCGGCAGCTCCTCCGGCGACCCGGAAGTGTCAATGTCATCTACTCTGAAGGGCATCTCGGGAACTATCCGCCTTGCGACAGAGCCGAGGTTTTTCAACGGGAGCGCAGAGGTGCGGTTCAGCTGCTCCGCGGCTACCGAAAGCGAGGCAAGATCCGCTGTCGGCAGCATAGGCAGTAAGTTCAGCAGGTATTTCCCCTTTGACATCACGCTTTATGACAGCACCACCGGTGAAAAGCTGACGCTGCCCTCCGGCGGGTATATCGACTTTACATTCCCTGTGCCGTCAGGCTATTCGGGAAAGAATATCCGGGTATATCACGTGAAGAACGGGGTACCGGAGCTTATCACGAGCACAGTTACTTCCGTGAACGGAAGCAATGTTATAAATTTCAGAGCAAGCGCGTTTTCTACGTACATCATAGCCGAGCTTGAGACCGAAGCAGCCGCGTCTGCCGCTACCGCAGGCAAGCCCGCAAATCCCCATACGGGTGTTGCCGCGGCGATAGCAGTGCCTTCGCTCCTCGCAGGATGTCTGATACTTTCCGGAAAGGGACTCCGTAAAAGAAAACGCAGCAAAAAATATATCGAGGAATGACGTAAGGAGGGTCAGAACGATATGAAGAAAAAAAGGATACTATCGGCGCTCGTCGCCGCCGCGGCAGCATTCTGTTTCGTTTTGCCGCCGGGAAGGGCGGCTGTACTGCCGCAGCCGGTAACAGCAAGCGCAGAGGACGCTGCGGACGGGTTGACGGTGTCGAAAAGCAAGGTGAAGTACGGGGATTACATTGATGTTACGGTCAATGTACCTGCGGTATCGGCGAATGCGGATACGGTTGAGATTCGCGTTGACTTCGACCCGAACGCTTTTGAGGTGACGTCATGGAGACCGCAGCTTACCAACTCGGCGCTTACCAATTACAGCAATACTGCAGGGTTCTTTGTAATTGCAGCGGCAAATATCAATTACAGTCTTAGCAACGGGCTGACGGTTACAGGCAGATTAAGGGTAAAGAACACAGCCTCTGCCGGTGCGTACGTTCTCAGATTATCAAGTTATGATGTATGTAATTACGATACCGGTTATCGCTGGACTCCGGTCGTTAAGGAAAAAACGGTAAAAGTTGCAAGTAATCTGGTTTCGGTTTCGGGAACGATATCGGTCAAAGCCTCTGATAATATAGGAGATACGGCAAGTGTCATTATGACCGACAGTGACGACGTATCAATGAGTACAAGTGTGAAACTGTCGTTCAACAGCTCGACGAATATGTATGAGGGGACATACATTTTCAACGAAGCGGAGGCAAATGAAAGATACACGGTAGAGATCACGATACCCGGCTGTAAACCTCGTTCGGATATCTTGTCGGTCGGAAGCACGTCATTGAATTCCGAGATGATAATGCGGATACCCGGTGATGTGGACGGAGACGGAAAGGTCGGGGCATCTGATGCAACACAGGTGTTGAAGTACCTTGTCGGTACAAGATCTGAGATCAGAGGAGCCAATGGTGTGATAGACAAATACCTTTTGTCGGTAGCGCACGTCACAAACACCAGCGAGCTGTCTCCTCAGGACGCAACGCAGATACTGAGATATGTTGCAAGGCTTACACCAACGTTATGAATTCATTCAGGGAAGAATGAAAAAATATATTGATGAAAGGAATAAATATCATGAAACAAAGAAGAATAATATCGGCATTTGCGGCTGTTGCAGTAGCAGCGGCGGCTTTAATAACTCCGGTATCTGACGATACAGGATTCAGCATCAAGGCATCAGCGGCGACTCCCACGCCTGTTACCGGCGGTAAGATAACAGTGTCAAAGGTAGATACGACTAAGGTATTCCTGCCCACAAATAAGGGAGCCGACGGAAATCGTATCTACACAAAAGCCAAGGCTGATAAGGTGGATATAGCTAATCTTAAAAAAGATGATCTGATCCAGCTTAATATTGAGATCCCTCAACTTAATGATAACATTTTCAACTACACACTTGAGGTCACCTATGACAGTTCATATTTTGAACCTGTAGTATGGTATAAGAAAGGTGACGAGACATCCTCAAGCGCAGGTTACAAGGTGGAAATGGAAGACTGGCCCTCATTCACCGGACATGAGATAGGCGGTTATGACGGAGAGGCAAACTATGCCAAGGTCGATTCGTCCGATGCGGAAAACATCAAAAGACTTAGCGTTACCGGACAGGCAAGAGCACTCAGCCCTAATTCGGACGATTACAATGATCCTGTATATGGAACTGTTTACAAAGCGCAGAGAATAATCAGTGACTACAAAGACAGCAGCAAAACCGTATATGCAGTGCTGAAAGTCAAGGATAACATGGTAGCTAAGGACAATCTTAAGTTTGAGATCGTTACTCATGAATTCATGTATAACCCTGTTGTTGACCCGGCAAACATTGATACAGAACAGTTCTACCTGACAGAGGGTGATGCCGGATATGATCCGACTGCAGATCATTATGACCCTAATGCCAATACTAACTTATGGGGTACGATCCCTACTGCGGACGCGTCATGCTCGGTATCGATACCTTACACTCTCACAGGTACAATAAAAGGTGTAAAGAGCACGACAGTCTATCTCATAGGCGGTGCATGGTGTCTTGATCCCAAGAAGTACGACCCTACAGCGACCACGCCTTTAGATGATGCGTCAGACGGAAAGAAACGCTGCGAGTTTTCGTTCACAGGAGTAAAACAGGGTTCTCAGTACGATATCTATATCAAGGACTGGATATTCCCCGCAAACACAAAGATCAAAACTTTTACAGTACCTACAACAACATCCGGACTTAACATCGACATGGGTGAAGTAGAAGTAAGACTATATGGCGATGTAAATGATGACGGCGAGGTAAATGCACTTGACGCGACGATCATTCTGAAGTATATAGTTGGTAAGAACCAATCATATATCACAAGCAAGGATTCAGACAATTACGCTATCGCAAATGTACTTGAAATCGATGATTTGAATGCGACAGACGCAACACAGATACTCAGAAAATCAGTAGAGCTTGCATCTATCTTTACGACTAAGCAGTATGTTCCTCCCGTAACTCCGTGATAAGTCTATAAAACACAGAACAACAGAAAGGTGTTTGTTATGGTACTAAGATTAAAAAGTATATTTTTAATCATTTCAATGCTTATGGTATCTGCCGTGTTATCTCTTTCCGCCGCGGCGGAAGGAGAGATACCGGATGGACTAAGCCTTACCGGTCCAAACGGGCAGAATTATGTAAGCACAGTTACCATGCAGCGTGAACAGTATGTTGATGTCAATATACATATCCCCGCAGCGCCGAGCGATGCGGCAAATGTGTGGATAAAGCTGTATTATGACAAAAGCGTTTTCAGCGTTACGGATTGTTCTCTTAAACCGATATTTACAGCTGTGCCGGATATAACGGCAGAAGACCACTGGCAGTTCAACGACAGCGGCTCAGATAACGGCAATACATACTTCAGCCTTGTGGGGGCTTACGATGTAAATACTATCCCGATCACAACCGATGTAGATTTTACACTGCGTCTGCAGGTAAAGAGAACGGCTCGTAAAAAGCATAATGAGATAACTCTTTCAAGGCTTAGCGCCAAGGGCGTCGATGCTGTGTCCGGAGAAAGCACCGGAGAGCTCTGGGGAATTACGGAGCCGGACACAGTTTACGTCGATCTTGACGATCTTCCCCCCTCTTCTTCCACCGACGGCAGGATATATGTGACCGACACAGGAAACAATGAGATAAACACGGTTACTCCGTCACAGGAATTCTATGTAGATATCGACGTACCCGCGATGCCGACGCTCCCCGAGAGCATGGGCAAGCTGAACAGCGCGAACATCGAGGTTGAGTATGACCCGAGCGTGTTTAAATTCATAGGCTGGGAGAACAAGGCACTCACACCGGACACGGTATGCGAGGAGACTCAGCGGGACTCAAAGCACTTCGGTCTTGCGATCAGCAACACGCCGTTTGAGATATCATCTCCCGTAACTCTGAAGGCGAAAATGCAGGTGCTTGACGATGTTGTAAGCGGCGAACACTCCATAAAGCTCAACAGAGCAAAGATCACATTTGACGATCTCGGAGATCCCGAAAATCTGTGGACTCCGCTCGCGACGGCATCTGCGGTGACGGTGAACATTGATTCTCCGCTCACGTACCCGACAGAGGGCGGCGGCATATCTGCCGATGTCGTGCAGGTGAAGCGCGGAAACAACGTCAAGGTAACGCTGACTATCCCTAAAATAATCGGAAAAGTGGAAGCTGCTGATGTTATAGTTGAGTACAATCCCACAGCTTTCCAGCTTGTGGAATGGAATCCGGGCTTTGGCAGCAGAGCCAACGGCATCAGCTACTATGGCATCACCATGACAGGCGGGGACGTCGATCTGAGCAGCGGAAACACCACTCTCACAGCGACGTTCAAAGCTAACAGCAATGCTGCTGACGGTGTATATGACTTCCACATCACGTCGCACCGTCTTATGAGCAGCAGACATACCGATATGTGGCAGCCGACGGTAACATCGACTTCCGTGACTATCCCGAATGAGCAGGTCACACCTACTCCCACGCCTGTGGAAACCTATCCCGTAAGCGGTGAGGGTATATCTATAAACAAGACCCAGGTGCTTCCAGGCGACGTTTTCGATGTATCGGTGACAGTACCGAGAATGAGTATCACTGCTGACTCGGCGTATTTTGAGATAAAGTATGATCCGTCGGTGTTTGAGGTGCTTTCGACAGACAGAGGCTCGCTCGAAACGGGCTCAAACTACTTCGGAATGAACATAAGGAACGCGACTTCTCTTACGAACGGTCTTACTGTGACCGCGAAGGTTAAGGCGCGAGCGACAGCCTACAAGGGCAATTATTCATTCCAGCTCCAGGAATACGATGTATTGTCGGGTTACAAACAGCTCTGGACACCGACACGAAAGACTGCATACGTTTCGGTTGATGCGGTTTCGTCCGAATTCCCTGTGCGCGGCGGCGGCATCTCGCTTTCGACTTCGAGTGTCAGGGCAGGCGAGACGTTCAACGCGTACATAACCGTACCTGCTATCACCGCTACGACCGAGGAAATTTCTATCCGTGCGGAGTTCGATGCCAACGAGTTCGAGGTAGTAAGCTGGAACCAGACTATTTCGGGACTTCGTGCTTCTTACGGCTACGGATACTTTGATATTTCAACGAGCGGCACATACAACAGCTTTGACCTGAGAAACGGCTGCACGTTCACAGCGACCCTGAGAGCGCGTCAGAACGCATATAACGGCAACTATATCATCAGGCTCACCAATACCCGCATTACGGACAGATACGGTCAGATAGAAATGTGGCTGCCGAACACGACTACCGCGGGCATAACCGTATGGTCGGGCAGCGTTACGGGCTATGACCCGTGGCTCAATCCGATAATCGACAATCGCTCACGAACCGAAGCAACTACAATAATCGTTGATTCACCTACTACTCAAGTAAACAACTCTGACGATGATACCACACGTCCGGCGTATAACGATGATGTCATAGATGACGACGACGGTGATGATTCCGTTGATGTTGATGACGGCGGCAGCGGGAATGGCGGCAGCAGCGGCAGATACGACTATTACGATGATACTGCATCCACGCCGTACGGTGCGAAGACAGTGGCGCTTGACGCGAAACTCAACGGCGTGAACTCGAAGAGGATCACCGTGACAACTAAAAGAAGTTTCTTTGAGGGCAGCACGATAATCTATCTGAGACATACGGACGAAGCTGACAGCAGCGGACGCACCGCACTGAGAAGCCTCGGATATCAGGACTGCGCAAGTTTCATGTTCGATATAAGCGTTTACGACACGCTTGCGGGCAAGTATATCCATTCGCTCCCGAACGGCTATATTGATTTCAAGATACCCGTTCCTCCCGCTGTATCGGCGAATCCGGGAAGAATACAGGTTTATCACACTGCCGGCGGTTATCCCGAGCAGCTTGACAGCAATATAGTTTTTGAGGACGGTATGCAGAAGGTGCATTTCCGCGCGAGTGAATTTTCGCCGTATATGTTCGTTGACCCGACGACCACGGCAAGAGACGCAGTTGTCATCATCTCCGACGAGACAAACAGCGGCGGCACAGGCAGTACGGGCGGCAGCAGCGGAAACAGCGGCTCCGGCAGCGGACAATATACGCCGATAAGCAAGCCTGCTAACCCGCATACCGGTTTTGCGGCAGCAATGATAATAGTTCCCTCCGCAATGGTAGGCTGCGTGCTGCTTGCGAAGAAAGACAAAAGAAAGAGAAGCTCAAGACGGCGCTGAGGTGCTGTAAGGCTTAAAATCGTATGAAGAAAATGAATCTTTTCATCACGGCTGTATCAGCAGCCGTGATGATGTTATCATTACACATTTCGGCAGCGGCGGCGAACGGTATATCCGTTTCGGACAGCGCACCTGCGCGCGGTGAAGAATTTGAGCTCGCGCTGACAGTCCCGCCGTGCGGCGACGCCGATACGGCTTCGATAGTTGTGGAGTTTCCAAAGGACGTGTTTGAAGTGACAGAGTGGGCTCCGGTAATGTCGGGCGGGCTTTCTAACATCGGTGACGGTTTTATAGCTTTATCTGCGGCAAACGCCGACAGATATATCGACCTGTCTAAGGGGCTGACGCTTACAGCTAAGCTGCGCGCAAGGGAAGACGCTCCCGACGGTAAGTACAGCATCACACTTACCGACGCGAGCCTGTGCTATTTCAACGAGATGACAAGGGATTTTACCGAGCTGTGGTCTCCCGAGGTCACCGAGGCAACAGTGACTCTGACGGGCGGAAAGCCGGCGGTCACATCAGTGATATCCGAAGCAGTCACGGACTCCGAAACCCCGATATCCACAACAAAAGACGCGGAAAAGCAGTATAGCAGCCTGAGCGTTTCTCCGCCGGTATTTATCGTTATCGGCGTGTTTGCCGCAGCAGCGATAGTCGTTATTGTGATAACGCAAAAAAAGAGAAAGTAAAAATTACTCCGGTCGTGACGAAAAAGCCACCGACCGGAGTTTTTTATAGGTTGACTGTTTTGTTCGCAACAGCCTCACGGAACCGTACATCATGCTCTGCAAAAAGCATGGTTGGCTTGTATTCCGAAAGGAGCTGTTCAAGCTGCATACGTGAGAATACGTCGATAAAGTTGAGCGGTTCGTCCCAGATGTAAAGGTGGGCGGGTGTGCAAAGACTTGCCGCAAGCAGCGCCTTTTTCTTCTGCCCCTCGGAGTAATCGGAGATATCCTTATCGAACTGTTCTCGTTCAAGTCCGAGATGTCGGAGTATCGTGCAGAACAGGCTCCTGTCGATACCGCGGGCGTCGCAGAAATCGCGCACGCTCCCCGTTACCTGTGAAGTGTCCTGGTCGGCATAGGAGATGACAAGCCCGGAGGCACATTCGCATATCCCGCTTTCCGAGTGAGCCGTCATGGTATCGGCACCCGCGGCGGTGAGTATGCGCTTTATTACGGTGGATTTGCCGCAGCCGTTGTCCCCACTGAGGGCTATGCGGTCTCCCTGTTCCACGGTGAAAGTCACGCCGTCAAGCACCTGCTTTCCGGGGTAGGAGAGACAAAGCTCCCGGACATTCACCAGCACCTTGCTGTGGTGTACAAGCTGAGTGAGCCTGAGCTCTCTGACACGTTCGATGTCGTTCAGCAGCCCCTCCTTTTCCTCTATTTCCCGGTCAATACGCTTTTTTATATCAGCCGCGCGGCTCTGCATTTTCTTGGTTTTCGCTCCGATGTATGAGCGGCTGCTTATCGAGCGGTCATTTTCCTTAATTGGGTCAAAACCTATTTTGGAGCGCTCGCTTTTGTCCGCCCATTCGGCAGTGCGGCGCGCCGCGGCTTTTAGTTTCTTTATCTCCTTGTATCGCTTTTCGTCCTCTGCCTCAGCGAACCTGTCGGCGCGCTGCTTGTTTTCCCACCATCTTGAAAAGTTGCCGCTCTGTACCTCGATGCTCTGACGATTGAGCACCAGCACATGGTCGGTACAGGCGTCGAGAAGGTCGCGGTCGTGTGATACAAGTATGAATCCGTTTTTGCCCGTCAGATAATCCTTGACCTTTTCGCGGGCTCCGGTGTCGAGGTGATTTGTAGGCTCGTCAATGAGCAGGAATTCGTTATCCCCTGCAAAAAGAACGGCAAGCAGTATTTTAGTGCGCTGACCGTGGCTCAGCGTCCCGAACGGGCGGTACAGCACCTCTGCGTCCTCGCCGAGCAGAGACAGCTCGCATATCACCCGCCAGCTCTCCCTGTCGGGTTTTATAGTGCTTATTATCTCGTCCGCGCATAGTGTGAGCATCTCCTCCGGTATGCGGTATGGAAAATACTCAAATCGCGCGGTGGTGCTTATAGTGCCGCGGTACGCGTGCTCTCCGAGCAGCAGCCGCAGGAAAGTTGTTTTTCCCTTGCCGTTTCGCCCGATGAACCCGAGCCGCCAGTTTGTATCTATCGAAAAAGACACATCTTCAAAAATATTATCGAAGCTTCCGTCGTAGCAGAACGTAAGCCCTGTAACGCTTATCTGTGACATACACATTCCTCCTTTGCGGGCTGTCGGAAATACAGCAGTTTTCAAGTCCTCACGAAGAAAAAAGCACACAAAAAAGAGAGGTAAAATGAGAATACGCACGAACCTCCGACAGCATGACAACACAGACTGCATAGTGCAGCCGTGAAACTATCAATGCTTTCAAAAGTCGGTCATATTCTCATTCTTTCACCTCTCTCTGAGTTATCGTGTTCACCACGAAGATATCATATCACATTCCGTGGCATTTGTCAAGTATACTAAGGCAATACCGCACAAATAGACGTACGCAACCTTTGCATCGCTGCTTATAGCGCCGCATCGTGCGGCGTTTGGGCAGCGATCATAAGAGCATCATGCTCTTGCTTTCATATTATTCCGTCATCTTGACCAAATTTTCCTTGACTTGCGCCAGCAAGCCTGCGTCAAATTTAGCCAATCTGACGAAAAAGCACGATGCTTTTCTAACGCAGCCAAAACGCGGCATGGATGCCGCGAAATAAAGCTGCGTTTAGAAAATACTGACGGCGCAATTTGCGCACGCTATTTATGCGGTATAGCCTTATTCCTGATTATCGAGAACTTGACGAAGCATTTCGCAGTATTTGTCTTTAAGATGTTCGGGAGCGACCACTTTCGCCTTTTTCCCGAAACCGAACAGCCAGCCGAAGAAAGGCTCGGGGGCGTCGGTGCGCACCTCAACAGTGACGGTGAAACCTTTCTCGTCATCATCGGGTACGATGAAGGTGTTTTCATGTCCGAACTTGTCGAGCACTGTGCCGACGAGAGAGCTGTCGAACCAGAGCTTGACCTGCTCCACCGTATTGCCGCCGAACATTGAGAAAGTCGAGCGCAGGTATTTCGGAATATCGAACTTCGACCCGTCTCCGTTTGCCTGTATGTAGTTCTTCGGTATGCGCTCGGCAGAAAGCGGCCTGCCTTTTTTGTCTGTGGGAATGGTGAGCTTTTTCATGTGATCCACGCGGTAATTTGCGATACCGTAGGCGGGGTGACTCGCGACGAGGTAGTATCTGTCCTCAGACCATACGAGGGCATAGGGCGTGCAGATTCGTGTCTCACCTCTCGGGACCAGCTCCTTTTTCACATTGAACTGATAGTATCTGAATTCGAGCTGAGTGTGTTCGGATATCGCGTAGTGTATCCAATCGACATTGTTCTTTATATCCACGATATCACGGTTGGAGGTGCGGGGTCTGCCGTTTATGAATACCGTTCGGTTCAGCAGCTTTCCCTGTTCCGCGCTAACGAGGGTGCGGAGCTTTTTAAGAAGCGATGAAGCCTCTTTTTCGGGAATGAATTTCGCACCTGCCACCGCGTCGGCAAGAAGCTTTACTTCGGATATGTCGAATTCACGGCTCACCATGCGGTAACCGCCGCGTCCTCCCTGTCCGGGACATTCTATCTCAAAGCTGCCGCTGCTGCCCATATCCGCAAGTAAGTCGATATACCGCCGCACGGTAACGGGCTTCAGCGAGATGCGGAGTGCCGCGAGCCGCTCGCTTATCTCGCCTGAAGTAAGTCCATGCTGTTCATCTGTAAATTCGTAAAGCATACGGAATATGTGCATGATAGCGAGGGGCTGGTCGTATGTTTTATCGTCTCTCGGGTCGTCAAGCGCCTTGTTTTTTCCGTCGTTTTTGTTTGCCATTTAGTCCTCCTCTGTTGTCGGTCATGCCGTCTGCGGCAGTGCATAAAACACAGCAGACTTTGTATAGTTCGGTCTGCTGTGTTACTTTGATTATGAGATCTCATACCGCTTTTTGCAGGAAATTCCGCAGGTCGCCGATAGGGATAGGCTTTGAGTATTTATACCCCTGCAGGTACTTTGCGAACATCGAGCGGCAGTGCTGTTCGTCGAAGTCGTCCTCGACGCCCTCGAAGAGTACCGAGTAGTTCAGTTCATTGAACATACCTGCGAACGTGGATACCATGTACTTTGAAGTGTCGTTCTTGCTTGATTCGATAAGCATTGAGCGGTCGAATTTGATGATATCAAAGGGTATCTCCATGATACGCTCGAAGTTTGAGTACCCGGTGCCGAAGTCGTCGAGATAGAACTTGATGCCAAGCTCCTGCAGCTCCGTGACCTTTGATTTGAGCTGATTGAATTCATGCTCGCTGCGGCTCTCGGTTATTTCGACAGCGATGCAGTCGTACGGGATATCGTTTCTGATGATGATATCCTGAACCTCCTCGCAGAAAAGCTCCTGTCTGAGGTCGATAGTTGAGAAGTTGACGGAGATGCGTTTGAGGATATACCCTTCCGCTATGAGCTCATGTATGGTGCGGCAGGTCTTGTTGAGTATCACAAGGCTGAGCTGGTGTATAAGACCGTGCTTTTCGGCTATGGGTATGAACTTGTCGGGGAAGACGAGCCCCGTCTCCTTGAGTCTGAGGCGCATAAGAGCTTCGGCGGTGTCATAGGTACCTGTGGTAAGGTTGAAAACAGGCTGGCAATATACAAGCACGCGCTCGTCGTCGAGGTCTTTCTTTTTCGTTATGTCCTCAAGCTCGGAGAGTATGTATTTTGTGCTGAGGTAGCGTCTGATGTCACCGTCGTTTATTCGGCGTGTCTCATTGATCTTCATCTCGTCGTCGATGAAATCGAACAGCTTAATGTAATCGTCAGCGGAGGAAATATCGGGAACTGTCTCGGCAACGATGAGCTTATAGTCTATGCTGATCTTCTCATAGCTTGCATAGAATTCTTCCAGCATTTTCCCGATAGACCTGTCGAAATTCCCGCGTCTGCTTTTCTTCATGGTGAGCACGAACTTGCCGTTTGAAAATCTGTACAGTATGCCGTGCTTTATAGTCTGGCGGAAGAAACGGAAGAACTCGGTCTTTACCTCCTTGGAGTATTTCATCTTGCTCATAAACTCGGGGATAACACAGCATACCATGATAAGCGGAGAGCGCCTTTCGATACTGTTGGCAACTTCCCGGAGGAAGTAAAGATCGTTTGCGGCTCCCGTCTCACTGTCATACGGGTTTGAGTGGAACACGAACAGCAGTCCGAGCACGGGCAGGAAGTATTCAAGGGTAGTGAACGAGGTCTGATAGTTCATACCCTGTATCGCCGAGATAACGAAAGCGATGATGTTGACTGTAAGCAGACATAAGAAGACCTGCTTGATAATTCTGCTCCTATATTTGATTATAAGGAAGAAGATGATGATCTCGAACGCGACGTATGCGAATGGATATATGGAGAAGTCAGAGTGCTCCGCACCCGTATTGTCAATGTAATAACCGAAACGGAAAATGATACCGAGGATATCGACTATTATAGGCGCTGTCGCGATCACAGTTATCATGAACAGGAATCGGTTATAGCCCTCGTCCTTCATCCATAGCGGTTCGCGCAGGTAAAGCACATACGCCATCTGCATGAGACTGAAAAACAGATGATTTGAGATGCGGGTTATATATATGAACATGGGATCAGTTCCGGGAATACCGATCAGGATATGGTAAACAAGGCTCGCCGCTGCGGCAAAATACACCGAAGCGACCATAACGAACATGAGACGCTGGTTAGTGCCTTTCTGTACCTTATTTATGATAAGAACGACGGCAACGATCATGCACAGAGCGAGAACAGAAACGTCGCATACAGGCGAGTAGCCTTTTTCGATATAGGAGCCATTCATAAACGATACCTCAATGTCATCTTATCGGAGCCGCCTCATGCGGCAACGCATACCTCTTCTGTATAATTATACAACATTTTGCAGGAAATGTCAATAGATTAATGCAAAATGACCAAAAATAATCTTTTGCGTCAGTATGGAAATTGTTGACATAAACGGGTAAATGTGATATAATGCATAGGATAAATGTTATCACGAAAGGAAGCATGAAAATGAAAATAGAGACCCAGTGCCTTCACGAAGGCTATACCCCCAAGAACGGCGAGCCCCGCGTGGTGCCGATAGTACAGAGCACCACCTATGTTTACGATTCCACGGACGAGGTGGCAGCGGTATTCGACGACCCCACAAGAAGCCTTATCTACTCGCGTTTCGCGAACCCGACCACAGACGCTGTGGAGAAGAAGATAGCGGCGCTCGAAGGCGGTGCGGCGGCTATGTGCACCTCTTCGGGACAGGCTGCGACTTTGATAAGCGTGCTTAATATTTGCAGCTCGGGTGACAGCTTTATCTCCTCCACCTCCATTTACGGCGGCACGATAAACCTGTTCAACATCACCATGAAACGCCTCGGCATCGAGTGCATCTTCGTTGACCCCGACTGCACCGAGGAGGAGCTGAACGCCGCGTTCAAGGACAACACCAAGCTCGTGTTCGGCGAGACTATCGCCAACCCCGCGCTGACGGTGCTTGACATCGAGAAGTTCGCGAAAGCCGCTCATGCTCACGGAGTTCCGCTTATTGTCGATAACACATTCGCCACGCCGTATCTCTGCCGCCCGATAGAGTGGGGCGCGGACATAGTTATGCACTCCACATCGAAGTACATGGACGGTCACGCGGTGCAGGTAGGCGGCGTTATCGTCGATTCGGGCAAGTTTGACTGGACTGCGAGCGGGAAGTTCCCCTGCATGACCGAGCCCGACGAAAGCTACCACGGAACGGTATATACGGAAAAGTACCCGTTCGCGCCGTTCATTGTAAAGGCGAGAATGCAGCTCATGCGCGATTTTGGCTGCTACCCTGCGGCGAACTCCTCGTTCCTGCTGAACTTAGGTCTTGAAACCCTCCCCGTGCGCATGAAGCAGTACGTTGAGAATGCGAAGACAGTCGCGGAGTACCTTGACGGCAATGACAAGGTCGCGTCGGTATTCTATCCGGGACTTCCGGGCAATAAGTATTACCCGCTGGTGCAGAAGTACCTGCCGCTGGGCTGCTCGGGCGTTATCTCTTTCTCGGTCAAGGGCGGAAGACCCACAGCCGTGAAGTTCATGGACAGCTTAAAGCTCGCGTCCAACGAAGTACACGTTGCGGATATACGTACCTGCGTGCTGCACCCCGCGTCGGCTACACACCGCCAGCTCACCGAGGAGCAGCTTGCCGCGGCAGGCATCGACGGCGGCATGATACGCCTGTCCGTAGGTCTTGAAAATGTAGAGGATATCCTCGACGACCTTAAGCAGGCATTCGCAAAGATATGACCCCGTGAATTACAGCTGCGGCGCTGTCAATACTTATACCGGCAGATACTGTTTATACGGTGTTTGCCGGTGTTTTTCGCGTAAAGCAAAAAAACACTTGCAAAAAATGATAATATATAGTATAATAGAATAAGATATTGCTGTCTGACCGATTTTGCCGATTATAAGAGAATAGAGGATAGATATGTTAAATGCTTTGATAAGCGGAAACGTACTGAATATGGTGCTTACCGCGTTTTCCATACTTGTGATGCTGTTTGTGGTGTTCCCGCTGCATGAATGTGCTCACGCCGTCACAGCAAAGTGGCTGGGTGACGACACTGCCGAGAGCCAGGGAAGGATAACCCTCAACCCCTTCGCTCACCTCGACCTGCTCGGCACCATAGGCATAGTGCTGTTCCGCATAGGCTGGGCGAAGCCTGTTCCTGTGAACACTGCACGCTGCCGCAAGGTAAGGAGCCAGAAAGCCGCAATGGCTATCACAGCCGCCGCGGGGCCAATGGCGAACATACTGTCGTCGCTTGTGTTCATGATAATCGAAAAGGTGCTTCTGCGCACGGTGGGCTCCGAGGGCAATATGTACTATGTCATACTTGCACTGGAAATGATAATCTCGATAGACCTGTACAACGGTGTGTTCAACCTTCTGCCGATACCGCCGTTTGACGGCTCGCGCGTGTTCTTCGCATTCCTGCCCACGCGGTACTATTTCAAGATCATGCAGTACGAGCAGTACATTATGATAGGGCTGTTGATACTGATGTACACGGGTATCCTTTCGATACCGTTCTCTATGCTTACGAACCTTATATACGGGCTGCTTGACCTTATGACGAAATTCATCTGCTGACATGGATGAGCTGAATTTCAAGCTCGAAGTATTCGAGGGTCCGCTCGACCTTATGCTGAGCCTTATCGCAAAGCATAAGCTTAACATACGCGATATCGAGATATCGGTGCTGCTGGAGCAGTTCCTGGACTATCTCGACAAGATGCAGGAAGCGGACATTGATGTTGCGGGTGAGTTTGTTGAAATGGCAGCGCACCTCATATTCATAAAAACGGCGGAGCTTCTTCCGAAGCACGAAGCGGAGCAGCTCAAAAAGGAGCTTTCCGGGCGGCTCATCGAGTACGCTATGTGCAAGGCGGCGGCGGAGCGCCTTAGGCGGCATTACTGCGGAGATACGGTGTTTGTGCGCGAGCCGCTGGAGCTGCAGGTGGATATGACCTATCGGCTGCTGCACGACCGCTACGAGCTTCTTGAATGTTACAACGCGGTGAGCGGCAAGACCGAGAAGCTCAAACGCGATGCAAAGCAGGTCTTCAAGCCGATAGTGGCGCAGACGTATGTGAGCGTGTTCTCGCGGCTCATACTGGTCGTGCGCAAGCTCCGCACGGGTGAGCGTATAAGGGTCAAGAGCCTGTACAAGGGTCAGACCCGCTCGGCGCAGGTCGCGGTATTCCTTGCGCTGCTTGAGCTTTCCAAGCGCGGCAGGGTGGAGTTTTCCGATGACAGCGAGTATATAGTCATGACCCGCGCAGACGGGAGCCCCGTTGGCAGCGTGAGCCCCGCAGACGACGGCATTGACCATAACGATGACACACAGGGAGAGGTGAATGAGTTTTGACGCTTACCGAGGGAATAGCGGCGATAGAAGCCGTGATGTTTGCTTACGGCGACCCGATAACGATAGATAAGCTGTCGGAGGCGTCGGGCGTAGATGCTGAGACCTGTGCTAAGCTCGTTGACCGCCTTGAACAGCAGTACAACGTCCGTGAGAGCGGACTTCGCATACTTCGGATAAACAACGGCTTTCAGATAGCCGCGGGGACGGAGTTCGCGGATAACATAAAGAAGGCGCTTGAAACGCGCCGTCAGCAGCCGCTCTCACAGGCGGCGATGGAAACGCTCGCGATAGTGGCGTACAACCAGCCCGTGACAAACGCGTTCGTGGAGCAGGTGCGCGGCATCGACAGCAGCAGCGTCATGCGAAGCCTTGTGGAGCGCGGACTTCTCGAAGAAGCCGGAAGGCTTGACCTTCCGGGACGTCCCATATCATACCGCACCACCGATACATTCCTGCGCTGTTTCGGGCTCTCCCGTATCGAGGAGCTGCCGCCGCTGCCCGACCAGGAGGGACAGCTTGACTTCGATGAGCTGGAGGAAATGGCGCGGGAGAAAGAGCTTGAATACCCCGACAGCGGTGCGGATACGGCAGACAGCTATGATGAAGAAAGCGCACCTGACAGTGACCGAAAGGCGGAAGAATGACAGGCTGGATAATATTCGGGGGCATAGTGCTTTTCCTTATATGGCTGTTCACGCGCCACGTGACTGTCACCGGCATTTACGACGCCCACCCGGAATTACGCGTGAGGATATTGTTCATAACGCTTGTAAAGGTGCCGCCCGACCCTGCGGCGGTGAAGCGCAGGGAAGAAAAGGAGCGGCGCAAAGCCGAAAGGCAGGCGGAAAAAGCCCGCAAGGCAGAGCTTAAAAAGAACCGCGGCGTGAACACCAAGCTCCTTGAGCAGGACGACGATGAAAAGACCGACAGCGAGCCGGAAAAACAGGAGAAAAAGAAGAAAGACAAGGGCAAATCCGGACTTGACTTCGGACTTATAATTGAACTTGTGAAAAGCGCGGGGGCGCCGCTGAAACGGCTGTTCCGTAAGATAAAGTTCCGCGACGTATATATCGACTGTGTGGCGGGCTCCGACGACGCTGCAGTGACCGCGCTTAAATACGGCGGTTACTGCGCGGCGATATATTCGCTCACAGAGCTGATAGACACGTATTTCGACGCGCAGATACGCGAGGTGAACGTTGAGGCGGACTTTTCCGCGCCGAAGGACGACATCTTTGCGCACGTTACGATAAAGCTGCGCATAAGCACCGCCATAGGCTGCGCTCTGTGGCTCGGCGTGAGAGCTCTGAAAGTATATCTGAAATACAGCGAACCCAAGACGAAAAACAAGGCAAATAAAAGAAAGCGTCCCGCAGGGGCGAGAATGAAAGGATAACAGTTATGGCACAGCATCTCGAAGGACTTATGAACACATCAATGGAGAAGATACGCGACCTTGTCGATGTGAATACTATCATCGGCGACCCCATATCATCTCCCGACGGCTCGACGATAATCCCCATATCGAAGGTGTCGTTCGGTTTCGTCTCCGGCGGCTCCGACATTCCCGCAAGCGTTCCGAAGGACGTTTTTGCAGGCGGCGCGGGCGCGGGCATCACTATCAAGCCCCAGGCGTTTATCGTGATAAACAAGGCGGGAGAAGCGAAGATACTTGAGCTCGGCGGCAAGTCAAGCCCCATAGACGGTATTATCGACAATGCTCCCGCGCTGCTCAACAAGGTAAAGGAGCTTTTCGGCAAGAAGAGCGGCGGCGATGAAGCCTCCGAGGAAGAAGCGGGTGACGCGGAGGAAGCCTCCGAGGAATAACTGCGAAACCCATGTTTGCCCTGAATAATCCGGCGGTCTGCGGTGCAGACTATCGGTGAGGTGAACATAATGAAAAGGCTTTTCGCTTTTATTGCAGCCGCTCTTGCGGCAAATATACTGTCAGTTCCCGTGAGTGCGGTCCCCGATGTCACGCCGCCGGAGCTTTCGGCAGCGAGTGCGGTGGTCATCAACGCCGACACTCTCGGGGTGCTGTACGGCAAAGGCGAGTCCGAGCGGCGCGCCATGGCGAGTACCACCAAGATAATGACCGCGCTGCTCACGCTTGAGGCCGGAGACCTTGACAGCCGTTTCACGGCGGACAGCATGGCTATTCGTGTGGAGGGAACGTCAATGGGACTTCGCGAGGGCGACATCGTTACACGCAGAGCGCTGGTGTACGGTATGCTGCTGCCCTCGGGGAATGACGCGGCGAACGCTGCCGCGGTGAGCGTCGCGGGGAGCATACCTGCTTTCGCGGAGCTTATGAACCGCCGTGCGGCGCAGCTCGGCATGAGGGATACCCACTTCGTTACCCCTTCGGGGCTGGACGCCGACGGACATTACACCACGGCATACGACATGGCGCTTCTGACCGCGGAAGCGCTGAAAAACAAGGATTTCCGGGAGATATGTTCTCAGCGTTCGGCAACTGTGGAGTTCGGAAGACCTCCCGAGCCGCGCAGACTGTACAATTCCAACAAGCTGCTCGCGATGTACGACGGGTGTATCGGTGTCAAGACAGGCTTTACCGACAATGCCCGCAGATGTCTTGTCTCTGCGGCGGAGCGGGAAGGCTGCACGCTTATCGCGGTGACGCTGAATGCGCCGGACGACTGGAACGACCATAAAAAGCTGCTGGACTATGGATTTGAACGGGTGAAACCATACGGGGTCCGCATCGACTCCTACTCCGCGGAGGTGGTGGGCGGCACGGCGGACAATGTGAGTGCAGTCCCCGCCGAAAGCGTGACAATGGGACTTACAGACGAAGAAAGCAAGCGGCTTTCGGTGCGGTACAGCCTGCCGGAGTTTGTGTATGCGCAGGTGAACGCAGGAGATGTGCTTGGGCACGCTGAGGTTCGGCTTGACGGCAGGACGGTGAAGCGTGTGCCGTTGGTGGCGTATGAGAACGTTGACAGAGTGATACCGCCGCATGGACCGTTCGGACAGTTCATAACGCTGTTCACCGGCGGCGCGGTGAGAATAAGAGGGATATAATGGACGCAATACGAATACAGAAGATAATCGCGGACAGCGGATATTGCTCGCGCCGCGCGGCGGAAAAGCTGATAGCCGACGGGCTTGTGAAGGTGAACGGTCACCCGGTGAGTCTCGGTGACAAGGCTGACCCGAAAAAAGACATCATCACGGTGGGCGGCGAGCGCATAAAGGCAGGGGGCGTGACCCTGCGCTACATAAAGATGTACAAGCCCCGCGGGTATGTGACTACCATGTCGGACGAGCTTGGGCGGCGGGGCGTGACAGAACTGCTCGAAGACGTGGAGGAACGTGTGTACCCTGTCGGACGGCTCGACAAGGATTCCGAGGGGCTGCTGCTGCTGACGAATGACGGAGCCTTCGCGAATGATATAATGCACCCGAGAAAGCACATAGCGAAGGTTTACCGCGTGACGGTGGCGCAGAAAGTGACCGAGGATATGCTCAACACGCTTATGACGGGTGTTGACATCGGTGATGGGGTGATGACCTCGTCCTGCGTTGTGACAGTGCATACCAAGGAAGAAAACCGAACGGTGCTCGAATTTACGATATACGAGGGCAAGAACCGTCAGATACGCAGAATGTGCGAGGCTGTGGGACTTACTATAAAGCGCCTGCGCCGTATCAGTGAGGGCGGGGTAAAGCTCGGAATGTTGAGACCGGGCGAATATGAAGATCTCACTAAGGAGGAGCTGCGTGTCCTTCGCAGCGCCATGGGAAAGCCGGAAAACAGCAGCAGGGGAGGCAGAAAAAGAAAATGATAACGATACTCAGAGATACGAACATAGCCGACAAGCTCGTTTTCAACATGGAGGAGGACGGAAAGCGCATCGGCGGCATCACCGCAAAGCTTGAACATGACGGCGTCCACATAACCGCTCTTGACAGCGAGGTGGAGCTGTACTATGACGGGCTGTGCCGCACAGTGCTCGCCTATGCTAATATCCGCGGTGTTGACCGCGCGGTGTTTGAGATCTCCGATGAACGTCAGCTTTACCGCCTGCGGGGATTTGGTTTCATCACGGAAAGCTCGTCTGTGCTTGAAAGCATAAGTGAGTTTTTTGACCGCGGCTGTGAGGACAGCGAGGGAAAACAATAATAACAAAGGGTACAGAGCCTATGCTCCGTACCCTTTTTGTTATTATCGGGAAAATTAAGCCCACGGGCTGCTTGAAGATGGCTCACGGATACCGACGAGGATAAACTGCTCCCAGAGGTACCACTTGTCGTCCTTTGCCTTGCGCAGCATTACGAAACGGGGGCTGTCGGCGCCGCCGGAGGTGAGGAACATCTTGGCATAGCCTTCGTTCTCGTAGCTGTACAGGTTCTCGCTTACCGTTACGGTGTAGGGCTCCGAGGGCTTGTAGTCGTTGGCGGGAACAGCGCCCTTGAAGTATGAGCGCGGAACATAGTCCGCGTCGCGGAACCTGTCCTTTATGAAGCTGTACTCCGCGGGGTTGATATTGCGCGGTCCGCTCACGAAACGGAACATCTCCATGGAAAGTTCGGGATCCTGTGGGTAGAAGCACAGCGCGAGCACTGTCATAGCCGCTGTGTCGAATGGCGTGGAGAGTGCTGCCTGCGGGAGAGCCTTGAACTGCTCAAGAGTGTCGGGCAGGGTGGAGAATACTACGTCCACGCTCTTGTTGCCTCCGTGTGCGGGCTGCGAAGCCGCGGGTTTGCCGATGTTGTCAAAAAGTCCCATAATTATCGCTCCTTATTTTTTTTCGGGGTGAATTGAATATGCTTATCAGTGGCGAACGCCGCTGAATCTGAACGTACCGTCATTTATTCTGCTGAGGATATCCTCGTAAGGCATGGGCTTCCCGTAGAAATAGCCCTGAAGCCTGCCGCAGCCGGCCTCGCGCAGGAAATCCACTGCCTCCTGCGTCTCCACGCCCTCGCAGAGCGTCTGCATACCGAGCTGATCGGCAAGACCGATTATGCTGCCGATTATCTTGCGGGAGTTCTGATTGCCGCTGAAATTCTTCAGAAATTCCATGTCTATCTTTAGCAGGTCAAATCTGAAGTCCTTTAAAACATTGAGTGAGGAATAGCCCGAGCCGAAGTCGTCGAGCCATATCACATACCCTGCGCCGTGCAGTCTGTCCATAGCCGTCTTGAGCCCTGCCACATCGTTTGTGACGGCGCTCTCGGTTATCTCAACGTGCAGGTATTCCTTCGGTATATCGTACTTTGCCACGAGCTTTTCGAGCTCGCCCACAGCGTCCATAAGCTCAAAATCCAGCCGTGAGAAGTTCATGGACGTCGGCAGAGCGGGAAGTCCTTTGTCAAGGCATTCCCTGAGCTGCTTGCACACCTGTTCGTAGATGCACAGATCAAGCAGGTGGATACGGTGCTCCTCTTCAAGCACCGGGATAAACACGCCTGGCGAGAGAAATCCCATTTCGGGGTCTATCCACCGTGCGAGCGCCTCACAGCCGCATATCGAGCCGTCCTCCGACCACATTACGGGCTGCCAGTACACCTTTATAAAGCCTTCCTTGATCGCGCGTTCGAGGTTGTTGAGAACATACTGCCTGAGCTTGTGATCCTTGCTCATTTTCTCGTCGTAAACGCAGAAGTTGTCGCTGCCGTTCTTCGCATGGCGGAGCGCATAGCTCGCAAGGTCAACGCATCGCCGCGCGTCTGACTCGGTACCGGCAGCTGCGAAAGCTCCTGTTTTCATGTCGAGGTAGGTCTCCTCGGGATACGCTGCTTTCAGCTTTTCGCTCACGCGCTCGGCACGCTCGCGGTGATCTTCGGCGGCGGTAAGCACACAGAAACAGTCGCCGGACTCTCTTGCCGCGGGCTCATTCGGAAATTCCTCTGTGATAAGCCGCGCGGTCTTTTTCAGCAGCTCGTCGCCGCCCGCGTAGCCGAAACGGTCATTGAACGTGCGGAAGCTGCCTATATCGAACACGAGGTAAACGGGGCTGCTGCCTTCCGCAAAGCACTTTTCGCAGTATGCATGGGCTTCCTCGCCGAATTTGCGCATATTCGGTATGCCGGTGAGCTCGTCGGTAACGGCGGAAAGCCGTATGCGGTAGGATTTTGTGGCGTCACCGTATCTCTGGAAGTACACCGAAAGCTGCAAAATAAGGATAATGACGAGGAAAGTGAGGTAGTTTATCTTGTCTCCCTCGTTCATGTGGAGCTGTTCGCCCGCCTTATTGAACGAGTAGTTGTCGAGGAGCCAGAAGAAGATACCGCCGCAGAAAACGGTTATAAGAACTGACGTAAAGGGTCTCCATACACAGATGACGGTTGACCACATGAGCATGGTGAGGAAACAGATTATCATCTTGCCCTTCGTGAAGTCCTTCATCGAGGTCAGGATACCGAAGTATATGCCAAGGGAGAAGAACAGGAAGATCAGTATGCGGCTGAATTTGCTCAGGAACCGCAGCTTTCCCCGCAGATACAGGACCGAATAGATGAAAACCATCACGCAGGCGCCGAAAAGGATAAAAAACGAGTTTGTGTACTGGAAGAACTCGTCAAATGTCTCCACCTGACCGGGTATGACCCAGTCATTGATATATCTGAGCACCATCCAGACTTCGATAGCGGCTACGATAGCGGACAGGAACATGGCGGCGCGCAGCTCGGCCTCCTTGAGCCTTTCCTCGATATACGGCGGATTGCGGTAAAAGCCGCAGGCTTTCAGTATCGTTCGTATCACGCTCTTTTTTTCTGAGGTAGGTTCATTATGCAAATACTGTCATCCTCCCTTTTTTCTCTTTACACTATTATAACACACTTCAGAATTATTTTCAATACCTTTACAAAAAGACCGTAAGAATTTGCCGGATCATACTGTCGGCACGCATGGGGGAAGATTTTTGAACCCGGGAGCAAAAAAAAATAAGAATACACTTGAAAAATAAAATAAAGTGTGTTATAATATCAATAGTAAACATAATTTCTATCTCGATTTTGTGAATATTCACTAAAAACAGTTGAATAAAGTATATAAATGATATAAACCTATCACACGGTTTTGTCTGCCCGTTGAACTTACCGAAAAGTTGTCTCATGGTATTATTCGTGAGAGCGGTTTGTTTTATTACTTATTTAAAGGAGAGGTCACCGATGTTTGAGACCGAATTCAAATTCACACTTCCGAAAGGCTATCTGGACAATAACGGCGTGCTGCACCGCGAGGGCGTAATGCGCCTTGCGAACGCGGGCGACGAGATAATCCCGCTGAAAGATCCGCGTGTTCAGAACAACCCAGGATATCTTACTATTATAATACTTTCGAGAGTTATAAAGAGTCTCGGAACGCTCCCCGCGGTAGATACCCGTACCGTGGAGGGACTTTACACGATAGACCTCGCTTATCTTCAGGATCTTTACTCAAAGATAAATACCATGGAAATGCCCGTGTATAAGTCGGTCTGCCCGCACTGCGGTCAGCCGATCGAGATACCGGTAAATTTTCTGGGAGCCGGAGAATAGTGACATATCCGGCGGATAAGATATACGAGGAAATGGCGTTTATCGGCTATTATATGCACTGGCAGAACAGCGAGATAGAGCGTTTCAGTCACATGGAGCGTCAGCGTTGGTGCCGTGAGATCTCAAGGATCAACAGCAAGCTCAACGACGAGCCGGACAATATCTTCAAGATTTGACAGCGCGGACAGGTCGATATTTACTAATCAGTCAGGTGGTGAAGCTTTCGTATGGCATCTTCCGATTTCATACCCGGATATTCGTTCTCCGTCAATCTCGACGGCTTTAATTACAGCTTCAGCCGAGTTTCAAACCTTTCCGGCGCCATGGAGATCGATACCATAATCGAGGGCGGTAATAACGATGCGCCCGTAATACTCAGAAAACCGAAGAAAAGCCCGGATTACCTTATACTTGAACGCGCGCTGCATTCGACAGTTGCCGATGTGGCGTTTTCATTCTTCAAGGAGGGCAGACAGATCTCCGCGATAACCATAACCGTAAAGAGAAACGGCAAGACTGTACGTATGTTTTTCATTACAAACGGCGTTATAGTCCAGCGTGAATTTTCACCGATGGACGCGCTGGAAAGCTCTGTGCTGCTCCAGTCGCTGAAGATCGCACATACAGGCATAACCGAGCTTCCGCTCCCGTTTGGTATGTAAGTGATGAGGTATCGCTATGCATCGTATGACTGCCCGAAATATTGCGATCATCTCGCCTATGAGACCGAGGTTCGCGGCGCTTTCCGGCGCGGGAGCCTTTGCCGCGGCGATAATAGCGAAGTACAGCGGTACTGAGGCTTTTCCGTTCAGCGGAGAAACGCTGATCTATTTTAACGCGTTGAATCGTCAGCTTGAGGAAGAGAAAAAGCTCCGCGACAGTATGGAGCTCACCCTCAGACTGATGATAACCCGCCGCCTTATAGTGGACGGAAAGTTCAGCGACATCACTGTCACCAAGCAGCTTATCCCCGCGGTCACCACGAATATAGAGCGCAGTCTGCAATATCTGCGTGTGGCGGACAGCGGCGCTTATACCGGCGCTCTTCGCGCGCTTACGTTCATTAACAGCTCTGAGGAGTTTTCGGAGACCCTGCTGTCGCCGGTGATACATGAGGGCTCACGTTCGTACCGCGTTTATTCCGTGGATATGTCAGCTCTCGTCTCCGGAATTGACAGCGTAAACCGCAACGCGGACAGTGATTTTCCTGCTTATATTTATAGAGGCATTCCGAATATCACATATAAAAATGTGCTCGTTGACGCGCCTTCAGTGTCTGAAACGTCGGTTATTAACGGTGACACTGTTGAAAACGTCGCGAGCACCGACTATCACTATGATTCCGAGAATTTAACGTACAAAACCGAGACAAGCGAGAGCTTGACCACCGATGTTAGCAGCATTCAGAACGTTCAGAATGTTCTGAATGTTCGTAACACCGATGAACACAATGTCTCCGCGCCTGTAACGAACATTTCCGAGGGCAGTTCGCTCAGCACTTCAGACACTACGAACATCACGAACGCTCCCGAGATGTCGGAGAATGTCGTAAATGTCGCAAACGCCGATTATCACTACGATTCAGAGAATTTAACATACAAGACCGAGACAAGCGAGACCGCAACCACCGATGTTAGCAGCATTCAGAACGTGCAGAATGTTCAGAACACCGATGAACACAATGTTTCCTCGCCTGTAACGAACATTTCCGAGGGCGGCTCGGTAAGCGTTTCCGATGTAACGAACATCACGAACGCTCCCG
>JAGBLA010000211.1 GCA_017635675.1 Ruminiclostridium sp. | reverse complement strand
TCTCGAAAACGCAGCCTTGCAGACATGGCGGGACGTGGTGATGTGGTGCTGCCAGTTATGCGCTGCAAATGCAATAATTGACCGTATGGGAAGGCTGAAAATAATTCATGCCCGTTGGCAGCATGAGGGAACGGAAGACCATGCGATAAATGCTGAGCAGCGCATAAGCGTCCAGTTTTCAGATACAAGGATCTATCCGAAATACATGGCAGCATATTCCGGAACGGCTGTAAAGGAATATGTCTCCGGATATACGCCGGAGGGAGATCAGGCGGTTCAGTCGCAGCCGGGAACACTGCAGCTTGACAGTAATCCTCTGCTTGCCGGTAAGGACGATACAGAGTGCGATATTGTCAACCGCGCGATACTCGGAAATATACAAAGCTTTGCTCAGCGCCAGATAACCGCAAAGCTGTTTCAGAACGGTGATATAGGGCTTGGTGATGCTGTGAGGTTTTCGGGCGGAAACGTAGATGTGCGCAGAAGCATTCTCGGAATGGTAACATACATAGTGTGGAAATATCACGGGGCAACAACCGTAACCTGTACGGCTCCGGAACCTGCGGAGGTGGAGTGAAATGAATCCTAAATCACAGCTTGAAAAACGTGTTGACGCACTTGAAACACGCGGCGGCTCCGGGGGCGTGGGCGAGGCTGTAGGAAACCACTCGGAGCGGTTTAACTATTATGGTACTGAATACGGCGTAAATGTGATAGATGACAGCGGTAACGGAATGGCGAACCGTGCAGGTGGACAAAGCAACAATCTTTATGGTTGCCAATTTGCTGATGCTTACGGAATATCAAACATTCTTCGGTATTGCAGATGCGTAATCGTTCGAGGCGATTCAAACAGCGTGGTCGGAGATGCTCCAACCCAATATAAAAACGCATTTATACTTGTTGGATCGTCTAACGGAAATTATGACGAAAACAGCGGCAGATACGGGACTATCCGAAATTCGGGTGTGGTTGGTCTCGGAAATAAAATATTTGGAACTCTCAACGAATCGTTTGTTATTGGTGATGGCATCCGAATACAGGGCACTGTAACCGACTCGCTCATCGTCGGAAACGGCGTTGATATAGGCACTGTAGGGTTAGTAATTTTTGTCGGAGACGGTGGCGGCGTATCTTATGGTGATCGCATTGTTGCCGGAGACAGCTCAAACGGCATCTGTTTTAAAGCTGACAGATACGGCAGCGCATACGCAAAGCAGTGGCAGACTATCGGCGCGGATTACGCGGAGATGTTCGAGTGGGCGGACGGCAATCCCGGCGGCGAGGACAGACGCGGTATGCTCGTCAGTATGTGCGGTGACAAGATCATTCCCGCTCACGGTGATGATTTTATTGGCATTATCTCAACAAATCCTTCCGTTATCGGTAACAATCCGCTGCACTGGCACGGAAAATATAAAACCGATGTTTTCGGCGGCGTGATATACGACGATAACGGAGACGCGGTGCTGTCCGAGGAGTACGACCCGAAACGCGAATACATACCGCGCTCCGAACGTCCCGAATGGGCGGCGGTCGGTCTCACGGGGCGGCTGATAATTACCGACAACGGCTCCTGCAAACCGAACGGATATGTTTCGGCTCGCAGCGGGTTCGGGCAGGCGATTGAACATCAGACACGCATCAGAGTTATGAGAAGAATAGACGATACGCACGTTGAAGTGCTTATCAGATAGGAGGACAAAATGGTTACACTTAACGGGATAGATTATGCAACAAACACGGCGGTATTCTCTGTCGGCAAGGCTGCCGATATTGCCGGACTTCCTACGACAACAAGGACAGGCGGTAACAGCAACGAGACTTTCGCGCCTGTAAAAGCCGGAAGTCTTGCGTACCTGACCGACGGAACCGGTACTAAATACGTTCTGGACGGAGATACCGATGAGTGGAAGGAGGTTCAGTAATGAATGTCGCAAAAGCGGCTTTTTCTGCTGTTCCTTCTAAACTTGCCGGAGAAAGGACATTCTCGGAATTTCTGAGAGGAGCAAGCGGCGGTTCCCTCCCCGAAATAGTTTCATGGACTGAGGGAACTCCGGCAAAGATTCGCGCTATGCTCGATGCATGGAAAAACGGATTGATAGATATTACCGAAAATTGGTCAGTCGGAGAAAAAAGATCAATTCATCATAATGCAATAACGACAGAGTGGGGCGGTGAAGCTCAGGCAGCCGGAGACCATGAGTGGGCAATAATAGATTTCAAT
>JAGBLA010000210.1 GCA_017635675.1 Ruminiclostridium sp. | reverse complement strand
AAGGCAGATACCCGAAATGGGAATCTGCTCCGCGTTCGTAAGAATGTTCAACAAACTGAAATCCTATAGTGGTACGCTCTTAAAACCTGCCGCAAAGCAGCTTGAAATGCTGATTATGAAAAAGCAGCACGGCAACTCCGAGCTGATAACCGCAAGGCGGGATATGGTCGATGCCCACGATCAGTTGGTGCAGGTACACAGGCTTCGGGAGAGCGGTCTGCTCCCCGATGAGATCTTCAACGAGCGGAAAAAGGAAATAGAGTTCAGACTGCTCAGACTAAAGGAAAAGGCGGTCTCCGTTGCTGACACGGACGAGCTTTCGGACAGGCTCAACAAGCTGTACGACCTCATAGACTTGCTTGAGGACACGCCATATCTCATGGACTTTGACGAGAGCATCTTCCGCCTTGCAGTCGAAAAGATAGTTGCCATGTCCGAGAACGAGGTGCTGTTCAAGGTAAGCGGCGGACTGGAATTCAAGGAAAAGATAGAGAGGTGAGCCACATGAAATCGCACAGAAATATCCCGTTCGGGTACATGATGCGGGGCGGAGAGATCGTTCTCCACCCCGAGGAATCCGTGGCAGTCCGTGAGATTTTCGATATGTATCCACGAGGAATGTCACTCAAAAGCATTGCGGCATTGATGACGGTTCCGTACAATGTTGATAAAGTGTGGAACAAAAACATGGTCAGCCGCATACTTGAAAACGAGAAATACATTGGTGCGGACGGCTATCCCGCTGTAATTGAAGAAAATATGTTCCGCAAAGCGAACGAGATAAAACAGCGGAAAGCGGCAGCTTGCATCTGCACCGACGAGAAGAAAAAATACCTTCATAGCTTGATTTCGGGCGGCTCCTCCCTCACGGAAAGTGAGGTTGAGGGGCTGCTCGTTTCAGTCATAAACAAACTGATAGCCAAGCCGGAGCTCGCCGCGCCGGATAAGCCGCAGGAGTATGTACCGACTGCCGAAATCGCGGATATGGAGCAGCGGCTTGCTGATTTAATGCAGGATATGACCGCTGACATTGACAAGATCACAAAGCTGATTGTAGATATAGCTTCAACAAAGTATGAGGCTTGCCCTTACGATAACAGGGACAGGACAATGAAAATGCTCGAATTGCTGACTGCCTGCGCACCGATGACAGAGCTTGATATTGACCTGTCAAGGCAGATCGTCAAGAAGATACATATAAATAAAGGTATATCTACCGTTGAGCTTGTCAACGGGAAGATGATAACAGCATGAAAGAGGTGTTTACATGGATTCTACCACAGAAATACTGGAACCGCAGGTCACAGTCATTCCTGCCAAGCCAAAGGTCAATGCTACTACAGGACAGCGTAAATTCAAGCGCGTGGCTGCTTACTGCCGCGTCAGCACGGACGATGACGAGCAATTGACGAGCTATGAAGCGCAATGCGACTACTACACGAAGCTCATCAACAGTCATGAGGGTTGGAAACCCGTCAAGGTGTTCGCAGACGAGGGTATTACCGGAACTCAGGCGAAGAAGCGACCGGAATTTATGAAGATGATCCGGTACTGCCGACAGGGAAAGATTGACATTATCCTCGCCAAGTCCGTGAGCCGTTTCGCCCGCAACACGGTCGAGAGCCTGCAGTATGTTCGTGAACTGCGGTCACTGGGTATCGCGGTCATATTCGAGAAAGAAGCACTGAACACACTTGAACAGAAAGACGAAATGCTGATTACGATATTTTCATGGTTCGCGCAGGCTGAATCTGAGAGCATCAGCAAAAATGTGGCTTGGGGAGTCCGCCGCTCCTTTGAGCAGGGGAAATTCTCAATGCACTACGCAACTACTCTCGGCTACGAAAAGGGCGAGAACGGGAATCCGAAGATCGTACCCGAAGAAGCGGAAACGGTGCGGTTGATATATAGCCTGTTTCTCGACGGCATGACCTACCGAAAGATAGCTGAAACCCTTTCGGAGCGCGGTTTTAAGAATGCCAAAGGCAATACGGACTGGACGCATTCCAATGTTGCAAGCATTTTGCAGAACGAAAAATATACGGGCGATGCGCTCCTGCAAAAGACCTTTGTGACGGACTGCATTACGAAAAAGGTCAAGAAAAACAACGGCGAACTGCCGATGTATCTTGTCAAAGACCACCATGAAGCGATAATCGACCGCACGACCTTCAACCGTGTGCAGACCGAGATCGCGCGACGGACAAGTCTCCGCAAGCCTTCCAAACCCGATGAAAAAGGCAAGTACAGCGGGAAATACGCGCTCACGGGCTTGGTGATCTGCGGAGAATGCGGTACTGCTTACCGCCGTATCACATGGGACGACAAGAACGGCGGTAAAGTTCCGGTGTGGCGCTGTATCAACCGATTGAAGAATGGGAAGAAGTTCTGTAAATGCTCACCGACAGTATATGAGGACAGTCTTCACAAGGCGGTCATAGAGGCGATAAATCAGGTGTTCGATGTCAGCGATGATGTGAAAAACACGCTCAGGATAGGGATTCATGCTGTTATGCTGCCGGATGGGAAGCGTTTGGCAGAACTCGAAAAGAGGAAAATGGTTCTCAACAAAGAGATCGGTAAACTGCTTAACCAATCGTTCAAGGAGAACGACTACACAAAATATGACAGCGAGTTCAAGCGGTTGTCGGACGAGCTTGCCGTAGTCAGTCAGCAGATAACTGCGGAGCAGGAGCGACTCAATGAGTGTGAGGAATCCGCTGCGAATGTGCAGGATATACTTGATGAGATAGAGAGTACGGAGTTCAAGTTTGATAGCTTTGACGATGCGATTATCCGGCACTTGATTGAACTGGTTACCATAATAAACAAGAATACTATACGAGTAAAAATCTGTGGTTCGGAGAGTGTAGATGTTGAATCGGAAAAGTAGATTGAGTTTTATAATGGTTAACTAATCCTAAAACCTATGGTTTGACTCATAGAAAGATATTTTTTTATAAAAGGGGTTGACAAGGACTCGGTTTTTTGTTATAATAAACACACTACTAAAAAAATAAATATAAAAGCAAAAAACTCTTGACATTTGGTTCGCAATATGTTATTATAAAGTTGTATAAAAAATCACTCTAGAAGAGTTGCAGTCTCCTAGAGTGACATAAAGATAGAGAAGGTGTTCTCGCTTGAAGATAAGTAAGCGTTTAGAGCATTTCGTCTTGTTCTTCTTTTGGTGATTTTCTGAAACTAGCCTTTAAGTCGATTTTTATAACACTAGTTGATTTGGTGTCGGTGTGTTCTCCGAGATGCTTTTTTGAACTGTTCGGCGGTTTTGTTCGGTACGTTTTTTTGTACCATTTTTCAATTATGAGCAAGAAAATAAAAGCCAAAAGGGCTATTACAAAGAGTGCGAGTGCAGCGAGAACTACATCTATATACGCCATAGGATTACCTCCTTTTTGATAGTTACCTATCAAACGAGACACCCTACCTCTATCTTTTATCATTATATCACATGTCTCAAAAGTTGGCTATTGACATAATGGATAAAATTTGACAAGTTTCTTTGTTGATTTTGCATATTTTTTTTCAACATTGTTTCTTTGATTTGTGCGATTTGTAGTATTATTCTTTATTTAAGACCTTTTTAAAGGTCTTTTATTTATAGTAGCACAAAAACAACAAGGATATATTTTGTTACAATTATCCCTTAATGTTTTAGAATTGTTGATAAGAATAGAGTAAAGGTAATAATCACCCATGCGGAAACTGTAGGAATCTCTTTATAAACCACTCAACCATGCGGGTTCATTCCACTTAGTCGAAAATATACTTTTTGTAATGCAATCACAGGGCGCGAAGGCGCCCGCCTAACCCGTCTCTTACTTTTCAGTAAGGGGCGGGTTTTCTGTCTCGCTGTTCAGGGCTTGGATAAACTATTGTAATCAAAACAAACTCCGATAAAAGAACGCGAAGCAGTTCGCAGCGGCGTGTCCGCCGCCCTCGCTGTTCAGGGCTTGGATAAACTTTTGTAACCAAAACAAGCTCCGAAAAAGAACGCGAAGCAGTTCGCAGCGGCGCGTCTGCCGCCCTCGCTGTCCGGAGTGCAGTTATAATATTTGTACGGGGTTTCATTCTCATCATCTTTGCGATAAAAATGCCGCCGACAAATTACAGTCGGCGGCTTTTACCCTATTTATCTATTCATCTGCCGCAGAGCAGTTACTCAATTCGTACCCGTAAGAGCGGTGCCATTTACGTAAAGCGTGAAACCGTTGGAGATGACGCTTGCGGGGTCGCCGTCAAAGCTCGTCACATAGCTGTCGCCTGTGAGCGTCCATGTGCAGCCGCTTCCGAGAGTTACCGAGACTGTTCCGGTTTCTGTGGAGACTGTATCGCCCGCGTCATTGGTGATATTCCCGCAGATATAGCCTGTGAATGACGATGAATCGGTGAGGTTCAGAGTAAGCTCGGAGTTACTGCCGACGAGCACTGCGCCTTCGAGGGTCTGTCCCGATGCGTTGAGCACCGCGGTATTGCCGCCGCCGCTCCAGCCGTCATCGCATACCGACAGAAGCACATTGCCGCTGTCCTCGTTCTTTATCTTCACGCCGGAAAGCGTTATCACAGCGCTCGTATTGGTCACATGGAACACATGACCGTTTTTGCTCGTCAAGCTGCCGCCCGTCATGGTGAATGAGGAGGTGCCGCTCGCCGCATCGCCCGACATCGACTGATATATCATTATCGTATCGAGGAACTTCGCGTTGCCGTTGCGCTTGGTATTATTCGCGGTAAGGTCGCAGTTGTTGAGTGTTATCGAGTTCAGACCCTCGATGCACACGCCCTCGGAAAGATTGGAAACGAGCTGTGCGTTTGACACGGTGATATCCGCAGTGGAGTATATCGCGGGAGAGCCGAGCCCGTTGGAGGTGTAGGTTCCGCCGTCAACGGTGACTGTTCCGCCGCCGCGGTCGGTGCGGATAGGCGCGGAGGACTGACCGCTCGTGGTGACGGTGAGGTCATAAGCCTCGGTAATACCGCCGCCCGTGGTCATTATGCCGCCCGAGCCGCTTCCCGTCGTCGTTATGACGGTATCTTTGATAATAAGTGTGGTTCCGTCGCCGGCAGCGCCGTTCTTACCGCCGTTGCCGCCGTAGCAGAACACTCCGTTCGCGCCCGAAGCGTCGGAAGTGACCGTTCCGCCCGTTATCGTAGTCGTTGTGCCGCCCTTGACGAGCACAGCCGCGTTCTGTCCGTAGAAGTTGCAGTTGTCGCCGCCGTCGGAATCTCCCGTTTTGGTGACGGTCATGCCGCTCACTGTCACGGCGTCGGAGGTGCTTATCATAAGTGCGCTCTGGTCGCTTGTATCGGAAGCGTAGGTCTTGCCGTCCTCACTTGCCGCCGCAGTTATTTCCGCAGCGCCGCCGTAGATGACCTCGGAGCTGCTGCCGCCGCCCGGAGCGCCGCCGTGTCCTCCGCCCTCGCCGTCGGGCTT
>JAGBLA010000209.1 GCA_017635675.1 Ruminiclostridium sp. | reverse complement strand
TCATCGGTAAGCTCATCAAAGTCGTCGTCAGTTTCGTCAAACTGCTCATCATCGACTGCACCTTCGTCACCCTGTTCGTCGTCATCATCAACTGCGCTGACATCGGCATCGTCCGCTTTTGCGTCCTCATACATCAGCGCATAGGTGGAGAATTTGTCGGTGTAGAAAGTCAGCAGGTCGGTTTCGGGATCATACTCGCAGACAAGTATCTCGGTCTTGCCGTCGTGAATACGAGCGACAGCGTATGTACGCGTAACGCTGCTGTCGGTATTTTTGAACTGTTCGGGGAGCTTGAACGATACCGCGATCTTGCCGTTTGTCTCATGGAGCTGGGTCTTTGTGCCGTTTGAGGTCTTGAAGAGGTTGGCGTCGAAATACATAGCAACGGTGTATTCCTCGCCGGTGGCTTCTTTTGCAGCAGCCACAGCGTTCTCGATCTCAGTCTTCTCTTCCGCGGTGGGCTCGGTTTCTTCAAGCTCAAGCTCAACAGTCACTGTGCCGCCCGCAGCTATGACCTTCTTGTCCTCGTCGGTAAGAACAGCCTTTTCAAGCTCGTCCGACTTCATATTGATCTCTGCGCCGGCATAGTTGTTGTTCTCTTCTGTCTTGTCTGCAAATGAACCGGTATTGGTAGTAGTTGTTGTTGTGGTGGTAGTTGTCGTGCCGCCGGACGGGATAACGGGAGTATATCCGCCGCTGCTGCCGCCGTAGTTCGGGTCAGTCGCGCCGCAGCGTGTGCATTTGCCGTTCACATAGTTGTGTCCGAGCTTTGTCACTTTCAGAGCGTCCGCGGTAGTCTCAGTCTTGCCGTCGGCGTCCTCAAAGAGCTTTTCGCAGACAGAGCACTTGTAATGCGCCTTTGTGCCGTCTGTTGTGCATTTCGCATCGACTGCCGCAACAGCTGTCAGAGTGTGAGCGGTCTTTGCGATAGTCACAGCGTCGAGCGTAGTTTCGGTGTATGTATCGCCGCTCTTTGTGTAGAGCTTGCTGTCAGAACCCTTGTAGTATTCCTTGTTTCCTGTCGCGGTGCAGGTAGCAGCCTTTGCAGCTACACGAGTGTAAGTAACAGAGGGAGAAACCGTCACAGTCACATCAACATTTGTCGCCGCTTTTAAATTGTCATTTCCCGCAAAGTTTGCCTTGAATATGTTATCACCAACTTCACCAACACTTGTCGTAGTATCATCAGCCCATGTCCAGCCTGTCGGGAGCGAAACGTTCGCAAGGGTCTGTCCTGTCTTTGCCGTAAGTCCGGTAGGTGCTGTGGGGTCTGCTTTGTTTACCGTAACCGTTACATCAATATTCTCAACTGTATTGTAATTAGTTGTATCATCAGGAGTAAATTTAGCCTTGAATGCAGCTGCAGGAGAAACAACATTTCCCACGCTCTGTGTGCTGTCTGCCCACGCCCAGCCGTCGGGAAGCGTTACATCTGCGAGTGTCTGCCCGTAGGTCGCTGTAAGTTCAGTGGGAGCTGTGTATGTCGGGTCTGCTTTTGCGATAGTGTAAGCCACATGAGCGGTCGCGGTATTATTTCCTGTGCCGAGGGTTATTTCCGCCCAATACTTGCCCGCGTCTGTGGGAGCAGAGGCAAGTGCGGAACCAGTCTTTTCAGTACCGGCATTGTTTGCCTTATAATAGCTTACGGTCGCGGTACCTTGTATGCTGTTTGTATCGGTTATTGTTGCTTCTGCGCTACCTGTACCGCCGTAGGTCGTCAGTGCGGGAGCTGCGATAGTGAGTGTAGCCTTGCTGTCATTCAGCGGGCATTCGGCAACAGAACAAGTTGCTGTTATAGTCGCGCCGCTTGTGGAATATGTGAAGCTGTGGGTGTGGGTTGATTTCGCTGTCCATTTGAGGGTTTTAGTTTCATTATC
>JAGBLA010000208.1 GCA_017635675.1 Ruminiclostridium sp. | reverse complement strand
TGACCGCCGATACCGGGCTTTGCGCCCTGCCCCATTTTAATTTCTATCGCCGCGCCCGCGTTCAGATAGTCCTTGTGAACGCCGAAACGCCCGCTTGCGACCTGCACTATCGTGTTTGCGCCGTACTTGTAGAAATCCTTGTGCAGACCGCCCTCGCCGGTGTTGTAGAATGTGCCGAGTTCTTCTGCCGCTCTTGCAAGACTTTCGTGCGCGTTCTTCGAGATCGAGCCGTAGGACATTGCGCTGAACATTATCGGAACGTTGAGCGTGAGGGACGGTTCGAGGGTGGTGTCAAGCTCGCCGTTCTTGTCGAACTTCATCTGCGTCGGCTTCTTGCCGAGGAAAACGCGCGTCTCCATTGGCTCGCGGAGCGGGTCTATCGGCGGGTTCGTGACCTGCGACGCGTTCAGCAAAATCTTATCCCAGTAAACGGGGTAGTCTTTTGGAGTACCCATTGACGACAGCAGCACGGAGCCTGTCCCCGCCTGTCTGTAGGCTTCGGTCATAAGGGGTTGTGTGTAGTTCGCGGATTTGCGGAAAGCATTCTCGTTCGGGCGGATTTTCAGCGCGCCCGTGGGGCAGATACAGACGCACCTCTGGCAGTCAACGCACTGATTTTCGTGAGCGAGCATCTTGCCGAAATCCGCGTCGTAGTAATGGACTTCGTTACTGCACTGGCGCTCACAGGCGCGGCAGCTTATGCACTTATCGTAGTTTCGCAGAACTTCAAATTCCGCGGGAAAATAGTTCACAGGCATCTTCTTTTACCCTCCTCGTTGAGAGTGATTATGACAGGCTCTCCGCCCTTCGGCGACCACACGTTTTCGCAGTCAGGGCATATCGCGCGGATAGCGCATTCCTCGCTTGCGATGTACGTTGTATCGCCCTTTTCGGCAACTACCATTGACCGTAGTTTCAGACGGTCGTTGAGCGCCATAAGCCCTCCGGTGTAGCCGAGGATTATGGAGAACGGACCCGTGATGAGCAGTCCCGACATTGCCTGTCTCAGATAGCGGAGCTTCGCGGCACGCTTCGGGTCGGTCTTTTCGATGCTGTCTATCTTGCTCCAGAACGGGGCTGCGATGACGCTTGCAACATCTTCGAGTGACAGGTTTTGCTTGCGGTTGAGCCAGTCGAAAATGTAAGTTATGACCTCGGTATCGGTAAGCAGCGTGCATTTGTAGCCGAACATTTCGATAAAGCGGCGGTTCGCGTCGTACGAACTGATCTCGCCGTTATGCACGATCGAGTAGTCGAGCAGTGCGAACGGGTGAGCGCCGCCCCACCAGCCGGGTGTGTTTGTCGGGTAGCGTCCGTGCGCTGTCCACGCGTAGCCCTCGTACTCGTCGAGACGGTAGAACCTGCCCACATCTTCGGGGTAGCCTACCGCCTTGAACACGCCCATATTCTTCCCGCAGGAGAACACATACGCGCCGTCAAACTCCGTGTTTATGCGGATAACGCACTTGACCGTGAACTCTTTCTCGTCAAGCTGGGAAGAAGTGAGTTTTGTCGGGCGCGGGTCGAGGAAGTACCGCCATATCAACGGTTCGTCCTTGATCTCCGGAATATGCCGTATCGGAATACGGCTGAGGTTGATGATATCGAAGTGACGGTCGAGGAATTCCTCGGTCTTTACTCTTGCTTCGGTGTTGTCGTAGAAAACGTGGAACGCATAGTGTTCCTTGTACTCGGGATATATACCGTAGCCTGCAAATCCGCCTCCCAAGCCGTTTGAGCGGTCGTGCATATATGATATGGATCTGACTATATCGGCTCCGCTTACGCGTTTCCCACTGCGGTTTATGAAACCAGAAATCGCGCATCCTGCAGGAATACGGACTTCTCCTTCTTTGAAGTTCATGTTCTGAAACCTCCCGGAACTGTATTATTTCAATGGATTAATAATATCACGAGCTTTTGCAAAAGTCAATCACTTTTGCAAGAAAATTATTGATATCTTGCATAATTTGTAGAAAGGCAACATTTTAAACAAGCGCAGACCACAATTTTGCATATAAGTTACAAAAATAATTCATATATTCTGCTTGCTGAACTTATGATAATTAGTATTGAATGTTTGCACAGAGCGATTTATACGGGGTTTACCTATTATAAATATAATGCCCGAAGAAAATAAATGCAAGAAAAACAAAATAAAATTGCAAAAAGCTATTGACAAATCGAAATGTCTGTGCTATAATACGAATTGTGGAACGGCAAAGGCGCCGGTGCAGGGATAACTGTCTCTCACCGGTGCCTTCTGTTTTGCAGCGACTAACGGCTGCGAGGCAGATGACCCGGCAGATCTGATGATCAATATACGGTATTGCCGGCGGGCGCTTGCCCGCAGAAAGGAAGATACTTATGAAAAATGTTGCAGACTATTTCGGAGAAAACGTGTTCAACGAAAACGTGATGAAAGCAAGGCTCCCGAAAGAGACTTTCAAGGCTGTCAAGAACACAATGGACAACGGCAAGCGCCTTGACCCGGCAGCCGCGGCGGTAGTTGCGAACGCAATGAAGGAATGGGCGATAGAAAAGGGCGCGACCCACTACACCCACTGGTTCCAGCCCATGACCGGCATCACCGCCGAGAAGCACGACAGTTTTATCTCCCCCTCCGCGGGCGGCAGCGTGATAATGGAGTTCTCCGGCAAGGAGCTGATACAGGGCGAACCGGACGCATCTTCATTCCCCTCCGGCGGCTTGCGCGCAACATTCGAGGCTCGCGGCTACACAGCATGGGACCCGACTTCCTACGCGTTCATCAAGGACGGCGTTCTGTGCATTCCAACTGCGTTCTGCTCCTACGGAGGCGAGGCGCTTGACAAGAAAACTCCGCTGCTGCGCTCAATGGAAGCTGTCAACAGACAGGCAATGCGAATTCTGAAGCTGTTCGGCAACGAGAACGTCACATCGGTGAAAACAACGGTGGGACCCGAACAGGAATACTTCCTTGTGGATAAAGACGACTACGACAGGCGCAAAGACCTTATATATACCGGGCGCACACTGTTCGGCGCAATGCCGCCGAAAGGACAGGAACTTGAAGACCACTACTTCGGCGTGATAAAGCCCCGCGTGCAGGCATTCATGAAAGACCTCAACGAAGAACTCTGGAAGCTCGGCATACTCGCAAAGACCGAGCACAACGAAGTTGCACCCGCACAGCATGAGCTTGCGCCGATATTTGCAACTACCAACATCGCCGCCGACCACAACCAGCTCACAATGGAAATAATGCAGAAAGTCGCGAAGAAACACGGGCTTGTATGTCTGCTCCACGAAAAGCCGTTTGACGGCGTGAACGGTTCCGGCAAACACAACAACTGGTCGATAAGCACGAACACCGGCGTGAACCTGCTCGAACCCGGCGATACGCCTCACGAGAACGCGCAGTTCCTGCTGTTCCTTTGCGCGGTCATCAAGGCTGTTGACGACTATCAGGATCTGCTCCGCATATCGGTCGCAAGCGCGGGCAATGATCACAGACTTGGTGCAAATGAAGCCCCACCTGCCGTTATCTCGGTATTCCTCGGCGAAGAACTCACTGAAATTCTTGAAGCTATCGAAAAGGACGAACCCTACGGCGGCAAGGAAAAAGAGCTGATGAAAGTCGGCGTTCACGTTCTCCCGAAGTTCCCGAAAGACACCACCGACCGCAACCGCACATCTCCGTTCGCCTTCACCGGAAACAAATTCGAGTTCCGTATGCTCGGTTCGGCTACATCTGTCTCCGGCTCCAACGTTGTTCTGAACACGGTAGTTGCCGAGGAGCTGAAACAGTTTGCTGATGAACTCGAAAACAAGCAGGACTTCACCGCCGCGCTGCACGATCTCATTCAGCGCACGATCAAGGAGCACAAGCGCATAATCTTCAACGGCAACGGCTACGATGACGCTTGGATAGCGGAAGCCGAAAAGCGCGGACTGTCCAACCTCAAGACCACTCCCGACGCGCTGTCACACTGGCTCGACGAGAAGAATGTGGCGCTGTTCACAACTCACAAAGTCTTCTCGGAAGCCGAGATGAAGTCGCGCAACGAGATACTTTTCGAGACTTACGAAAAGCTCATCAAGATAGAAGCGCGGACAATGGTCGATATGGCGTATCACGACCTGCTCCCCTGCATAAGCAAGTACATAAAGTACCTGAACAGCACCAACGTTTCCGCGTATGAAACGGAAACCGCGTCACGGCTCTCCGACCTGCTTGACAAGGCGTTCCACGCGCTGAAAGACCTCGAAACGACACTTGAAAAAGCATCCGCCGAAAACGATGTTATCAAGAGCGCGTTCGTCTGCAAGGACAGCGTTATCCCGGCAATGGCGGAACTCCGCAGGTACATAGACAAAGCGGAGACTCTGACGGCGGCGGAATACTGGGCGATACCCACCTACGGCGAGCTGCTGTTTGACGTAAGATGAGGAAGATAAACGAAGAATGCGGGGTGTTCGGCATTTACTCCGACACTCCAATCGACGCGGCGCACGAAGTCTATCTCGGCTTGTACGCCCTCCAGCACCGCGGTCAGGAAAGCGTCGGCATCTCGGTATGCGACGACGGCATAATGCGGCACCGCAAAGGCGCGGGGCTTGTGCATGAAGTCTTCGGCGAAACCGACTTGCAGGCGTTAGGCGCGGGAAATATCGCCGTCGGGCACGTCCGCTACTCAACTACGGGCGGAGGCAGTCCCGAGAACTTTCAGCCCCTCGTCGTGCGGCACATCAAGGGCAATATGTCTCTCGCGCACAACGGCAACCTCACCAACGCGGAGCAGCTGCGGCGGAAATTCGAACTGAACGGCGCGATATTTCACGGCACTTCCGACACCGAGGCGATAGCCTATTCCATAGTCGCGGCGCGGCTGAAATGCGGCTCAACAGAAGAAGCTGTGGAGCTTGCAATGAACGACATCAATGGCGCGTATTCCTGCGTGCTGATGACAGCTACAAAGCTGATAGCGTTCCGTGATCCGAACGGGTTCAGACCGCTTGTTCTCGGCAAGACAGACGGCGGGTATATTGCAGCCTCGGAATCCTGCGCCATAGAGAGCGTGGGAGGAACGGTGCTACGGGACGTGAAGCCGGGAGAAATAGCAGTCATCGGCGCGGACGGTCTGCGCAGCATAGAAACGCACTGCGGCAGCGAGCAAAGTCTCTGCGTGTTCGAGTGCATCTACTTTGCGCGCCCCGATTCGGTGATCGAAGGAATGCCCGTCCACGAATGGCGAATGAACGCGGGCAGGGCGCTTGCAAGGTCTGCTCCTGCGGACGCGGATATCGTGATAGGAGTTCCCGATTCCGGCATAGACGCAGCACTCGGTTACTCAGCCGAAAGCGGCATACCCTACGCCACAGGCTTCGTCAAGAACCGCTACATCGGGCGCAGCTTCATTCAGCCGAAACAGTCCGAACGCCGCGACGCGGTGCGGATAAAGCTGAACGCGGTGGCAAGCGCGGTAGCCGGAAAGCGCGTAGTAATGGTAGATGATTCGATAGTCCGCGGAACGACGAGCGCCCGTATAGTGGGACTGCTCAGGAGCGCGGGGGCAAAGGAAGTCCATGTGCGCATCTCCTCGCCGCCGTTCAGATTCCCGTGTTACTTCGGAACAGACATCGACTCGCAGGAAAACCTGATAGCGTGCAGGTTCACGGACGTTTCGGAAATTGCAAAAGAGATAGGCGCGGACAGTCTCGCATATCTCGGCGTAGAGGACGCGAAAGCGCTGATGAGCTGTGATATATGCGACGGCTGCTTTACCGGGAATTATCCGATAGACGTTAGCAGCTGCGGCGAAAAGAACAAATTTGAAGAGAAGATACATAAAACAAACTGAAATAAATGTGTAGAAACTAAAACAAGCAATGGGGCTTGACGGAGGATAACTCTGTCGCCCCATTTGCATAAAGAAAGGAAGATGACTTATGGTTGAAGTAAATGAAATGCTTCAAACGGTTGACAACGAAATTTTCGGCATCTGGTACCTCATCGGAGCCGCGCTTGTGTTCTTCATGCAGGCGGGCTTCGCAATGGTGGAAACGGGCTTTACCCGTGCGAAAAACGCGGGCAACATCATCATGAAGAACCTCATGGATTTCTGCATCGGCACTGTCGTGTTCGCACTTCTCGGCTTCGGACTGATGATGGGCGAGGACGTGCTCGGCGGGTTCTGCGGGAAGCCCACCCTCGGCGTATTCACCGACTACGCGCATTTTGACTGGTCGCCCTTCGTGTTCAATCTCGTGTTCTGCGCGACTGCGGCAACTATCGTTTCCGGCGCAATGGCTGAGCGCACGAAATTCCTGTCGTACTGCATTTATTCGGGCGTTATCAGCCTTGTGATATACCCGATAGAAGCGCACTGGGTATGGGGCGGCGGCTGGCTGGTACAGCTCGGTTTCCACGACTTTGCGGGTTCTTGTGCAATTCACATGGTAGGCGGTGTCTGTGCGATAATCGGCGCGGCAATGGTGGGTCCGCGTATCGGCAAGTTCGACAAGGACAAGAAGCCTAAAGCTATCCCCGGTCACTCTCTCACCCTCGGCGCACTCGGCTGTTTCATTCTCTGGTTCGGCTGGTACGGCTTCAACGGCGCGGCTGCAACAAGCGGCGGTCAGCTCGGCTCGATCTTCGTGACAACAACTATCGCGCCTGCTGTTGCAACCGTTGTCTGCATGATCTTCACATGGTTAAGATACGGCAAGCCCGATGTGTCGATGTGCCTGAACGCGTCTCTTGCGGGACTTGTTGGAGTTACCGCAGGCTGTGATGTGGTAGATGCACTCGGCTCCGCGATAATCGGTGTTGTATCGGGACTTCTCGTTATCTTCGGCGTGTGGTTCCTCGATAATGTGCTAAAGATCGACGACCCTGTGGGCGCTGTTGCCGTCCACTTCTGCAACGGTGTCTGGGGAACGCTCGCGGTCGGACTTCTCGCAAACCCCGCAGTCCCCGGCTATGCTCTTGCAAACGCGAACGGCGATACACTCGCGGGTCTGTTCTACGACGGAGGATTTGAGCTGTTAGGCTTACAGGCTCTCGGATTTGTGACGGTCGCAGCATGGACGGCAGCCTGCATCACCGTGACATTCCTCATCATCAAGAAAACTATCGGTCTTCGCGTGAACCGCCACGAAGAAGTTGTGGGACTTGACGCTACTGAACACGGCTTACAGTCCTCTTACGCGGATTTTATCCCGTCAATGCACATCGAGACTACCGCTTCCGGCAAGGAAAAGGAAGTCGCAAACGTTATCCCCGTGGTATCGGAGGACAAGGCTGTTCCCGTGCAGCACCGCAAGGCTGAGAACACAGCGTCCGACGTGAAGATGACAAAGGTGGATATCATCACATCTATGGAGAAGTTCGATCAGCTCAAATCCGCGCTTTACGCTATCGGCATCACAGGTATGACCGTAACCAACACTATGGGCTGCGGCATGATGAAAGGCAAGACCGAATACTACCGCGGAGTTCCCGTGACACCGCAGCTCCTCCCCAAGGTAAAAGTCGAAGTCGTTGTGTGCAAGGTGCCTGTCGAAGATGTTGTATCGGCTGCTAAAAACGCTCTCTACACAGGAAATGTCGGTGACGGCAAGATCTTCGTTTACGATGTCGAGGACGTTATGAAGATACGCACAGGCGAAAGCGGTTACGACGCGCTGCAGGATAACGCATAAACAGATAACCCCCCCTTATATAGTTGGCTGAAAAGACAGGAGCGCTGCTCATTTCGGGCAGCGCTCCTGCCTTTTATCGCGCCGTGCGCATTTTCGAGGGCGAAAGTTCCGTATCCACACGGCAGCGGGAAGAATATAGCCGGAAATAATATTGCTGCTGTTTTCGGATCGTATTTATGATACGGCTGACGGGAGAAAAAGACTGCGTATTGACTTGTGGTACCGGATATGATATAATTAAAACAGAAGGATTATGTATTGTATGTTCACTGTCTGCGGCTTAACGAAAGGAACTGTTTCTGTAACCGCGATAGGGCAGGGGAGACAGAATCGTGAAAAATAGTTTCCGATCAGGCTGTAAACAGTGAGCGATAGAGACGAAAGAAAGGGGCATTTTCAATGCAAAAGAGACTCAACTATGTGGACATGGTCAAGGGCGTATGTATTCTTTTGGTCGTGTTCTGTCACCTTACTGCGCCATGCGGTTTCCAGACCGTGATAAATCATCTGGTCGAGAGCGCGCTTATCGCCTTCTTCTTTTTCTCGGGTTATTTCCACAGACCGGGAAAGAGGACACTTGGCGAAAACCTTTGGTCAAGGTTTAAGGCGCTTATGATACCTTTTTTTAAGTATTCGCTGTTTTTCTGGGCTGTGGGTACGATAGTGCTTGTGACAACAGGAAACGAAACGCTTATCGAGGGGCTGCTGTGCCTTCGCAATTTCTTTGCGGGCTGTATATGGAACCGAACGATACAGAGCTGGTTCGGCTGGGAATACTACTCCCTCGGCAAGAGATATATGTTCCTCGCGGATTTCTGGTTCCTTCTCGCGCTTATGCTTGCGAGCATAGTTTTCCTTCTTATCATCGACCATGTGATAAAGTCGAAAGCGAAAACTCTTGTGACGGCGGGCGTGCTGTTCGCGGTAACCGGCGTGCTGAGAGCTTTCGCCATAGACCTTCCGTATAACATTCAGTTAGTTCCGTTCTGGACAGGGCTCCTTGTACTCGGAGCTTTTGCGGGTAATTACAAGCTGTTCGACATTCCGAAGTTTTCAGCCGCCCATGAATGGATATTCGGCGGTATAAGTCTTGCGGCGGGTGTAGTGATAGACCTTGTGAAAACCCCGAGCACCAATCTTTTCCGCGGCTCGTTTGCCGATAACGAGGTGGTTTCAATGCTTCTGTGCCTTTTGTCGGGCCTCCTGTTCATCTGGGGTCTCGGGCTTATCTGCAAGCGCATAGAGTGCGCGAACATACGAGTAAAGGAGCTTTCATGGCTGGGCTCTCACTCTCTGCTCATATACCTCTACCATATGTTCATAGCGTGGATCATAAGTCAGATCACCGGGTTCTCGCTCTTCTATCAGGATCCCTCCGACCCTCTGACGATAACTCTCAGCATTCTTCTGGGAGTAGGCTGTCTCGTGATATGTATTCTCCGCTATGTCATCGGAGATAAGATAAAAGCGGCGATAAAAACCGCCCGTGAAGGAAAAAACACTGAATAAAAAGAAATACCGTACAGAATTCATTTCTGTACGGTATTTTTTGATTTTGAAGTGTTTCACGAGGAATGCGGGGATACACAGCAGTTCTGTTAATCTCCCTTGAGCACCGCAACGACATCCTCAAATGAAGCATCTTTTTCGAGCCCGAGCATCGAGAGCATTGCTCCTTTTTCAGCCTCTCCCGCCTTCATGATATTGTTGGCTCGCTTTTCTGTAAGCTTTTCAAATGCCATATCATAAGCCTTTGCGGGTATATCCGTCATTTCGTCGGGGATATCTATGCCAAGCCGCATTAAAGCTATGCGCTTTGCTTCATCATCGGTGATATTCTTGCCTTTTTCTCTGCCCAGAGCTGCTTCCTCACTGGCTTTAAGATCCATACCGCTGGCTTCCTGCTTTATCTTATCGATCTTTCCTTTGAGATACTCCTCGACGATCTCCTGACCCTTCTGAGTCTTCTTTTTCTTCTCCTTTTTACCTTTGACCGTATCGGTTATAAAGCCGGCAAGCTGCAATATTCCACCGACTGCGGACAAACCCGTTGCTACATCACCGAGTATTCCTTTGGTTTTTCCCGCCAACTTTAATGAGCCGGTTAACATAGAACCTAAACCGCCGAACCCTGCGCCTATGGTACCGATAAGTCCCTTTGTAGATTCCTCTGAGCGCAGCTTATGCATCTTTGCTGCCTGTGCCATGGCGTATTTCTGTGCCTTTGCGGTATGACGCTGCTTACGCGCCATCCCAAGATCTACTTTTTCCTCCAAGCTGAGCCCGGACTCTTTGCGTTTCTTGTATTTTTGGATCTTCTCTCTGCTTTTGTTCAGCGACTCGTCGGCTGCGTTACCGTGCTCTCTGGAATATCGGTCCGCATCTTCCGCGGTTTTTTTGTGAGCTGCTTTCTCGCCATAGTTCGCCCAGAGATTAAGCGAGCTGCTGGCAATGCTGCTTGCGCCGCTGGCAATATCGAGCCCTCCGGCTATTTTTTGCTGTGTCGAGCCCTCTTCGGTGGCTCTTTTACCGAAAAGACCGAGGTTTGCAGCGCTGCTGAGTCCCCCTGTGACTGACCCGGCCATGCTTGCCATATCTGCCCACTTTCTTCGACGGGCAGCTTCCTTATGATTTTTGTTCTTATCTTTTTTCTGGCGTCTGATGTTTGAGTACAGGCTGAAACCTGCACCTGCCGCACTTGCTGTCGATCCGACTACACCCGCCGAGGTGAATACATCCTTTGATGTCTGATTATTTACGATGGTGGAAGCCAAACCTTTGGTTGTGTCCCACGGTTCTTTCATGTTTTCCTTGGCTTTGTCTTTTCCGCCGCTCAAGGCTCCTGCAAGTCCCGCAGTTCCTGTCCATAACCCGCCGACACCACCCACTACGCCCGCGGAAAGGTATGGTCCGATAGCCGAAACTACCGATCCGACTGTGCCGACGCCGCGTAAACCCGACGCTATATCGTCAATTTTTCCATTTTCTTTGAGTTCGTCGGAGTGCGATACTTTACCGTCTAACAGTGCCTGCTTTTCGTCTTCCTTTTTCTTTCTGTAATCAGTAACGAGCTTTTTCTTAAGCACACGGAGACGCTCGGTAGGAGAGGATGAATATTTATCCAACAGATCTGCATCAGGTTTGGGAGCGTTGTCATCTTTATTACCGTTCTCCTCCGCAGCCTGCTTCTGAGGATCGACTTCTTTGATCTGTTTCGCAGAGGAATTTCCGTCATTGCCGAGGAGCTTTGGGGCGGTATCGTTGTTTATAAGATTTGTCGAAACGGGCTCGTTCTTTTCTTCATTATCCTCGATATCTTCCTGCTCACCATCGCTTGATACGATACTATCGTCTATGTTGGAACTCTGTTCCACATTGTCAACTTCTGGTTCGTTGTCATTTTCAATTTTGTCTTTAGGATCCGGCATAGTCAGTTCCCCCTTCCGAAAAGCGCCGATAACACCGCATAATGTGGCATTTCACTTTTCAGCAGTGTTCTGAGTTGTTGATGTATTTGAAATGTACTGCGGGAACCGCATACGGCAGCAATACCTGCTTTTGCCATAGCACCCCATAATTTATATCATTATATCACACTTTTTACTGAATTGCAAGTTTTTTTTGATATATTTTTCATATAATATGACAGGAGCGCTGTAATTCAGTATCGGAAGATATTATGCCTTGACACCTTCGTATTAATATGATACAATTATATATATGCGATAAGCAGGAGGAAAAACAGCATGACTTACGAAGAAGCAAGGGCAAAACTGTGCGCCGCGGGTCAGGAGCACGTTTTCAGGTATTATGACGAGCTTTCTGCGGAACAGAGAAGGGCTCTTATAAAGCAGGTCGGGGAGACCGATCTTTCTGTGCTGAAAAGAATTCACGGCGGTGCCGGCGATGAACGCGGAGTATTCTCTCCGCTGGCGGCAATGCAGCGCAGCGAGATAAAGGCGCGTGAGCGGGAGCTTCACGAGGCGGGAGTAAGGACGATAAAGGCGGGAAAGACTGCCGCACTGCTGCTTGCGGGAGGAATGGGGACGCGTCTCGGCTCCGACGACCCGAAAGGAATGTATGACATCGGGCTTACAAGGCCTGTTTATATCTTCGAGCGCATTATCGGCAACCTTCTCGATGTTGTCAGAGAGACAGACACATGGATAAGGCTGTTCATTATGACGAGCGAGAAGAACCACGACAAGACAGTGGCTTTTCTGAAAGAGAAGAACTACTTCGGCTACAAGGAAGACCGCATAGTGTTCTTCAGACAGGATATGGCGCCCGCCTGTGATTTCGGCGGCAAGCTGTACATGGAGGCGAAAGACCGCATATCGACCTCCCCGAACGGCAACGCGGGCTGGTACTCGTCAATGTGCCGCGCGGGGCTCGACAAGATACTTACCGGCGAGGGGATAGAGTGGATAGATGTTTTCGCGGTGGATAACGTGCTCCAGCGCATCTGCGACCCCTGTTTCGTGGGCGCGACAGTTCTCGCTGACGTTTCCGTGGGCGCGAAGGTGGTACGCAAGGCGGCTCCCGACGAGAAGGTCGGGGTCATGTGCCTTGAGGACGGAAGGCCCTCCATTGTGGAATACTATGAGCTCTCCGACGAGATGATGAACGCGAAGGACGCGAACGGCGACCCTGCGTACAACTACGGCGTGATACTGAATTACCTGTTCCGCGTGAGCGAGCTTGCGGGTATCGCGGACGAGCGTATGCCGCTTCACGTAGTGAAGAAGAAAATACCGTACATCGACGGGAACGGTGATTATATCAAGCCCTCGGAGCCGAACGGGTTCAAGTTCGAGCAGCTCGTTCTCGACATGATACATCAGCTTTCGTCCTGTCTGCCATACGAGGTCATAAGGGAGAAGGAGTTCGCACCTATCAAAAATCCCACAGGCATCGACTCGGTGGAGAGCGCGAGGGAACTGCTGAAAAAGAACGGCGTGGAATTATAATAACAGCTCCCGGGCAGCATAAAGGCTGCGCTCTGGGAGCTTTTCATTACCGTGTTATCGCAGTGTAGCTGTAATTTCCGCGGTGGACATGGTCGCATTTCCTCCACCATATATCCATTATGTAAAGCGTTACCGCAACGACCGCCGCAAATATCAGCGCCCCGATGACCGCCGAGATGACGACCGGAAGCCCGAAGCCGTGGGCAGTGGCGCTTATGTTCGGAAGAACGAACTGCATCGTGCAAAGAATGAGGAACGGCATTATGTACAGCCATTCGAGTTTTGGTTTTCCCGAGCATGACACGCCAAGGATCACCATAAGGCTGCCGACGGGCGCGGCTATCAGAATATCGGCAAGAGCCTGCGGCGTCCAGCATAACGCAGCGATCATTATGATTATCAGGTCGTATATCAGCGACATGAACGCCGTGAATACCGTCGGCACAACTGTAAAAAGCGTTTTTGCAAAGGGCAGGGACGAGTAAAACTTGCATCTTGTGACCGAAATTGTCCCGTAGAGGCAGAACACCACTATCCCTATCTGTCCGATAGCTGTTGACGCTATCATCGACATATATTCGTCACTTTCCGGGACCTCCGGCTCATGGACTGCCGCGATCAGTATTCCCACTATTATGACTGCGCTGAACAGAGTCAGCAGCGGATTGAATAATACTTTCAGATATAATTTCAGAGCTTTTCCGAAGTTTTTCATAACTATCTCCTCAACTGTCCCACCGGTTCTTCCGATAGTGTGTGAAATATACTTTTGATGATACCGCGACAAGCACCGCTCCCGCTATGCCTGTGATGAAATGCGGAATAAGGCTGTCGGACAGCGCGGGGAGCAGTATTGTGCAGCTGCCTGTTATGGCGAACATCGTTATAACCGAGCCAGCGCCAAGCACAAATTCATTTTTCGCGGGAAGTATGAACGTGATAACTCCGATCGCCGCGATATTCGACACGACAAGCGCGATAACCGCGGACAGCCCGCCGTGTATCTTCGCAATGCCCGCAATGTCGAGCAGAAGCGTCACAATGCCGAACACGAGCATCGAGAGCAGTTCCGAGATATACACGCCGGTACGGTAATTCACGAACGTCCCGAAGCCGCCCTTTACCGTGCGGAACAGCTTTCCGCCGTGTTTGTCCTTTGTATACTGCGACAGAAGCACAATGCAGTTTATAATGCCGGGCGTGAACACCATAACGCAGTCACCTGCGGGAGTTTCCGCGATATTTCTTACCGCTTCTGGATATAATATGCCCTCGCCGAGCATTATCATAAGCGTCATGCTGACGAACGCGCCGATATAGAACAGCACCTCGTATGCCGCAAGTCCGAGTACGGTTCCGCCAAGTCCGGTGCCGGTGTACAGCTTCAGCGCCTGTGATATGTTTAGAGGGAACTTATTTTCCTGCATCTTCCTCCGCCTTTCTGAGAATGCCGACGCTTAGCTGCTGCAATGTGGGGCGTTCGGTTATCGCACCGACAGCTTCGAGATTTGAGGAGTTTTCCGCAAGCGCAATACCCTCATAACTCGTACTGTTCGCGCTGTACGACATCATAAGCGGCTTTGCTCTGTTTCCGTCCTCCGCGTCGCCGTGAACGAGTATGTACTTTTCTTTCAGGTCTTCCACAAATCCCTGTTCGATAACACGCCCGTTCGCCATAAATACTGCGTAGTCGGTGGCAAATTCCATATCCGCGATGTTGTGAGTGGAGAACAGTATCGAGCGTTCTCCGTCCCGTTCCGCAAGGTATTCGCGGAACATCTCGCATAGCTGATCTCTCGCAAGAGGGTCAAGGGACGATGCGGGCTCATCAAGTATCAGCAGATCCGTATCTCTTGCAAGCACAGCCGCGAGAGCCGCACGCATACGGTTTCCGTCGGACATCTTCATCATGTTCTTCTGCTTTTTATCGTCGGGACTGCCGAGCTTCCACTTTCCGCAAAGCTCTGTGAAACGCGCGCGGTCGAAGCCGTCATATCCTATCGCCATGCACTCCGCCACGGTTTTGAGTTTCCAGTCGGGGGGAAAGAAATTTCCCGAAGAGCAATAGCCTATCCTGTTCCGCAAAGCGTCATCGTCGGTGTCCGTCATACTTCCGAAATAAACCGCGTCGCCTGATGTTCTTGCCGTAACGCCGCAGAGGATATCTATGAGCGTAGTCTTGCCTGCGCCGTTTGCGCCTATCAGTGCGGCCGCAAAGCCTTTCGGAATGACCGCGCTCACATCAAGGGTGAAATCCTTGTATTTCTTGGTAAGACCATTTATTTCAACTGCGTTTTCCATGACTGCTCCTTATACTATCACGGCTTTCTTCTTGCCGTTCTTGTTTCTCGGATATTCCTGTATGCGGCTGATGTAGTCGGTGTTGAGTATCTGCTTGTTGCCGTCCTTGTCCTCGACTTCAAGCCAGTTCTCTTCGATCTTTGTTGCAGTCCCCGTAACCCCGCTTGATGTGCCTGCCCATACGATAACTTCTTTTCCGATGTAGCTTTTTACGAGTTCATTCATTGCATTTTCTCCTTTTCTGCGTTTAAGCCTGTTTCGTTTTGATACCATTACCTGTCTGTGCTGTCTTGCCCTTGCCGCAGGGATAATGACAAGGAGTATCAGCATCATAATAAACCAAAAATACCACGATTGCATCTTGGATCCTCCTTATCCCGCGTCAAGCGTCCAGAGCGCATTCAGCGTTTCCTGAAGCTCGTCGATAGTCATTCCCGCGATCTTTGCTGAGCGTATCGCCTCGGTGAGGCTTTCTTCCACCCGCCGAAGGTGCTGTTCCGCGAGAAGCCGCGTGTCCTGCGCGTTCACAAAATAGCCTTTGCCCTGTGCCGAAGTCACGAGCCCCTCGGATGCAAGCTCCTCGTAGGCTTTCATTGTTGTTATGACGCTTATTTTGAGGTCCTGCGCGAGCCCGCGTATGGACGGGAGCGCGTCGCCGCCTTTCAGCTTTCCGGCGAGTATCTCGTCCCGCAGCTGTGCGGCTATCTGTTTGTAGATAGGCTCCGACGAGTTCTGATATATTTTCATTCATTCACCTCCGCTTAACTGTTTATCTGTGATATATACAGTATATAACACATTAACAGTTTTGTCAACTGTCATTCTGCACAAATATCGTCGGGATTTTTGCGGCATAATATACAACCGCCTGCCCCTTTTGACGGGACAGGCGGTTCAACTGCGGTATCTATGCTTTTTCTGCTATAAGGTCGGTTATAGCGGTACTTGCGGTCTTTTCCGGGTCGCCGTCGGGGGATATCCATCTGTCAATGGATGTCTCGGGCAGTATCAGCGGCATTCGGTCGTGGATATCCTTTACCGCGTCTGCCGTAGCCCGTGTGAGCACCACGAACACCGGATATCTGAACCCGTCGGTCTCCTCGAAACGGTACAGTCCCGCGAGCCATGTTACATCTGAATTTCTCGGCTGTATAGCGTATTTGTCGCCCGTTTTCGTTTTGCCGTCGGGGGTGATGAAGTGCTGCCACTCGTAATACCATGACGCGGGTATCACACACCGCCTGTTCCGCCATGAATCGCAGAACAGAGGCTTGTCGGCGGCGCTCTCAAGTCTCGCGTTCACTATCGGTGACGAAAGCCCCTTGACAGTAAATCCCCACTGCATTGGGAATACCGCCCGTTTACCGTTCTTTGCGGGCGCTATCACTGCCGCGATGTCGGTGGGGCGTATCTCTCCGCACATGGAAAGCGGGCGCGCAAGCTCTACCATCATCTGTTGTGCGAATTTTGCCTGCTGTGCGGCGGTTATTATCGGTTTCAGCTCCTTGTCGATGTCGGCGTAAAATCTTGTACACATATCTGCTGTTCACCTCCGGCAGTTGTATTCTTTTAGAGGTACCTTTATTATTATAGCACACTTTTGCGATATATTCAACTTCCGGCAGTGAGATATACGTAAAGCGGTTTAACTGTCCGTCGGGTAATTTGCCGATTTTATTCTTTTTGTATTGATATTCGGGAAAAAATATGTTATAATATACTAATAATAATAAATAACTGCATTTTTCATATATGCAAAAGTACAGGAGGACAACATGATAACATTTCTTATCGGCATCGCTGTACTCGTAATAGGCGCTTTTATCTATGGGCGGGTGTGCGAGAAAGTGATCAGACCAACGGACAGAAAAACGCCTGCCGTGGAAAAATACGACGGCGTGGATTTTGTTCCGATGAAAAAGTGGAAGAACAGTCTTATCGAGCTGCTGAATATCGCTGGAACGGGACCTATCTTAGGACCGATACAGGGCATTCTGTTCGGACCGATAGCGTTCATCACGATACCGCTTGGCTGCGTCATAGGCGGCGCATTCCACGACTACATGAGCGGAATGATCTCGGTGCGCAATGACGGCGAACAGATGCCGTCGCTGGTGAAGCGTTTTCTCGGCAAGTACGTTTATGTGATATACAATGTATTTGTATGTCTGATGCTGCTTCTTCTCGGAGTCGTGTTTATCTACACGCCAGGCGACCTGTTCGTGACGCAGATCCTCGGTGGTGAGAGCGGCCTCGGAAATCCGGCGATATGGATAGTTTACGGCGTGATATTCGCATATTACATAATCGCAACGCTTCTGCCGATAGATAAGATAATCGGCAAGATATATCCTGTTTTCGGCGCGATCCTACTGCTTTCGGCGGTGGGCGTTTTCGCGGGGCTGTTCTTTAACGGCTATCCGCTTGACGAGATATGGGAAACGGGACTTAACTTTGTGAACCCGTTCGGTGAGCATTTCATACCGATATTCTTCGTGACCGTTGCCTGCGGAATCGTGTCGGGTTTCCATTCGACGCAGGCAACGCTTATCTCCCGTACAATGGGCGATGAGCGCGAGGGACGCATGACCTTCTACAACATGATGATACTTGAAGGTTTTATCGCAATGGTATGGGCAGCAGCAGCTATGGGCGCTGTCAACCTCGGACTTGCAACAAACGATATGCTGCACGATCAGGCAACTTCGGTAGTCGGCATCGTTGCAAAGGATATGCTTGGCAGCATCGGCGGTCTGATTGCAATAATCGGCGTTATCGTTCTGCCGATAACTTCGGGTGACACGGCGCTGCGCTCTCTCAGAATAATAATATCCGAGGCATTCCGTATCGACACGACAAAAAAGCGCAGCAGCCTTATGCTGGCACTTCCGATTTTCATTGTCGTTGCAGCTATCCTTGTGTGGGCGAAGGCGGACACAAGCGGTTTCAATGTCCTTTGGCGCTATTTCTCGTGGGCTAACGAGAGCACGGCTGTATTCGCGTTTACTATGATAAGCGTGTATATGATACGGCATAAAATGCCGTATCTGATGTCGCTTATCCCGGGAATGTTCTATATGTATGTCGTTACAAGCTATATCCTCAACGCGCAGATCGGCTTCAACCTGCCGTGGGCTGCGGCTTACATCGTCTCTGCAGTGCTGACGCTGGCTTACGGCGCGGCTATCGTAATATACGGCAGGAAACAGCAAAGGACAGCGGGCTGAGCTCCCCGCTGTATTTACAGACATAGAAGGACCGAGGTGAGGCAATGGAAAGAGGGATAGACCTTCTTGCCGTTCTGGTGGCGGATTTCATAGGGTGTCTGCTGCTGCTGCATATAATAATCACAAAGGGCTGGAAGATACCCACGCGCGGGCAGGAGAGCAAGATGCTCCTGATGCTCACCATAGCGTCACTGATAAACTGCATAGTTGACCCGGCAGCGTTCTGGTTCGACGGAAGACCTGGAGAGTTCAGCTATTTCATTCTTGTGTCGGTGAATACCGTGCTGTTTCTTTACAACCTTGCGGTGGGTGTCGGAGTGTTCTTCCTCGTGAGCTACCGCCTTCGCAGGAAGATAACTCTGGCGCAGAAGGTGACGGTGAGCCTTATGCTCTTAACGGAGATACTGCTGCTTGTGATGAATCTGTTCACTCCAACGGTATTCAGTATCGACAGCGGCAACCATTATCACCGCGAGAGATTCTACATTGTATTCGTGCTGTTCGGCTTTGCACTTATAATATACAGCTGGAGCATATATGCCGTGGAAAGGTTCAGAAACGGTTCTCTGCGCTATTTCCCCGTCTGGCAGTTCATGATGCCCGCGCTTATCTGCATTGTGATACAGACCGTATATTACGGCATATCTATCCAGCCTGTGGGATATGCGGTGTCCTTCACCGCCATAGTCACCTGTTTTCAGTATGAGTGCATATACATCGACAAGCTTACCGGCGCGTTCAACCGCTATGAGCTTGACAAGATAATCGAGACGCTGAAAAAGAAGAACAGGACGATAGCCGCTGTGATGCTCGATCTTAACGATTTCAAGATGATAAACGACACCTACTCCCACAACGAGGGTGACGCGGCGCTTGTAGCGGTCTCGGGCATACTGTTCGGAGTTGTCCGCAACAGCGGCATTGTGATAAGGTTCGCGGGCGACGAATTCATCATCGTCATAAACAAGCCCGACGAAAACACGATACCCGTTCTGAAGGAAGAGATTGAAAAGGGCATCGAAGAGTACAACAGGACTTCGCAGAAACCGTACAAGCTATCGGCGGCTATCGGCGGCGAGGTGTTCGAGATGAACGGCGATACCGATTTTCTCAAAAGGATAGACGAGCTTATGTACATAAACAAAAGCGAGTATTACAAAGAGCATGACCGACGCGGTCAGAGATGACAAACAGAAAACTCCCCGATAATGTGCGTATCGGGGAGCTTTTTTGTCTTTGAGTACCCGCGTTATCAGAACGTGAGCGTTTCGGGAGCCTCCGTGAACGAGCTGAATACAGCGCTTGCGTTTTTGAAATAAAGCATCTGCATATTGCCGTCGTCGGGGTCGTACATAGCTTTCAGCGACGGCATTTTTTCCAGCATAGCCACTTTCACGGCTCTGTCGTCGTCGTTTATGAGCTCGCCCGATATACGCAGCCATTTTGTGCCGTCAAACGCGCATATCTCGACTTTCGGGTCGGCGGCTATCTGTTTCGAGACGGATTTTGATTTTCCTGTCTCGATATAGAGCCTTCCGTTATACACAAGCGAGGTGCCGAAGGGTCTGACACGCGGCTGGTCGTTTTCTGCGGTAGCAAGATAGTATGTCCCCACCTTGTCAAGGAACTCGCAGACTCTTTCAACATTTTCCATGGTAAAACCTCCGTTTATTTATTAAAACGGTCAGCTGACCGTTTTTATCATACCGTGCGCGGCGCTGAAAGATCAGGCAGTTCCTTTTCGCAGTCCCCACAGACCATAGGGATCGGTTTTAAGCTCATTCTCATACAGTGATACCACAGACCACAGGTCGAAATACATCACCTTGCAGCCGCCTATGCAGGCTGTTGTTATAAGATCCTGTTTAAACGCCATATCCTGTATTTTATACCATGCTTTCACAGGCGGGTGACCTTTTTCGATCAGCCACTCCTCGGGCGGGTAAATACGGTTGATCTCCTCGTCAGGCTCATACCGCGCAGTTATATCACTCGGCGTTATACCTTCAACATAATGCATCGCCGTCAGTTTATAAATATCTACGCCGAAAAGCAATGCTTTTCCGCCGTTATAAACAGGGTAATCCAGTCCGCTTGCTGCCGCTTCGGAGCCGTGCTTTCCCCAGCCCGATGTGCTTATCGTATCCGTTCCCGTAAATGTATCCGGCATTCTGCGGAAAGTGTCCGCAACAACGCCCATTGCTGTTTTTTCCGCATTGACGGGGAGCTTTCTGATCTTTACCGTAATGCCGAGCTTCTTATCTTCTTCTGTCAGTTCAAGCTCCCTGCTTAATCTTAGCGCCGGCATAAATATGCTTCCTTCTTCTGTTACGAGCTCTTTGAGAGTATCGATTACCGTGAACGCACCGCCCTCAAGCTCACCGAAGCTGCTCAGCGAGCAGTGGACTTCAAGCGTCATTCCCTTACATATCCCCAAATCGGTCAGTGTATTTTTAAGCTCCTGTTTTGTTACCATAACATTTTCCCGTCTATGTAATTATTCTGTTTATCTCATCATAGTCAAATTCCGACGCTGCCTTTTTCAGAGCCTCACAGCGCTGCTTTTCATCTTCGGGGAAGCTGTATTCCGAAAGTCCGCCGATTATCTGCAATGCGCTGTCGAAATCGGAAACGGAGAGAAATTCCCGTATGATATTGAACGCCTCACGCAGCTCTTCGTCAGATATCATCGGCTTATCACTGCTGTCGAGCAGCGGAGCGAGTTCTTCGCACAGACGTCTGCAGCGTGTGATAAGCTCATCTGTATGCGCCGCGATAAATCCGGTATCGTTTATATGACCGGCAGCCTCAAGGTTTTCCGCAAGGTCGCCGAGCCGCATTGCTCCGATAACTCGTGAGGTGCTTTTCAGCGCGTGTACCTTTATCGTGAAATTCTCGATATCGCCGCAGCTCCGGAGAGCATCTATATTGTCGGTATTGTCAGACAGCGACGCCGCGTAGGTCGTCAGCGCCTCAAGATAGATCTCCTCGCCGCCGCAATGTCTGATGCCCTGTTTCACGTTTATCTCTTCGCAGGAACGGACAAATCCGGGAATGACAGACTGATTTTCAGCCGTGCTGCTATCGGCGCTTGCGGCAGCCAGCAGCTTTTCCTCGGGCAGATATTTTATCAGCATATCCTCAAGCTTTTCCGGCTCTACGGGCTTTGTCAGATAATCGTCAAATCCCGCGTTCAGATATGTTTCGCGCGCTCCGGAAACCGCGTTTGCGGTAAGACAGACTGTGGGTGTATCGATATTCGGACAGCCGGGGAGCGCTTTCATCTCATTGAGCGTTTCGATACCGTTCTTGTCGGGCATCATGTGGTCAAGGAAAATAACATCGTACTTTTCCTTTGCTGCAAGCGCAAGACACTCCGCACCGCTTGCCGCGGTATCTATCCGCACGAGCGTCTTTTTCAGCAGGCTCACGAACACTTCGAGGTTCATCGGCGTATCATCGACCACGAGTATATGCGCGTCGGGAGCCGTGAATTTTTCACGGTACTTTTTGCGGTTCGCAAGCGAGCGGCGCAGGGCTTCCTCGAAGTCGCCGACCGGCTCGGGGCTTATGACTTGCTGCTCTATCGCGAAGGAGAATGTCGAGCCCTTGCCGTACTCACTGGAGACTTCAAGTCTGCTGTTCATCATCGCGAGGAGCCGCTTAGTTATGCTCATTCCGAGACCGGTACCCTCAATGCTGCGGTTTCGTTCTTCTTCGATACGGTCAAACGCCGAGAACAGCTTCGGGATATCCTCGGACTTTATTCCGATACCCGTGTCGGAAACGCTTACCTTAAGCAGTATCGACCCCTCGCCGTTATTTTCATAAGTAAGCGAGAATGTTACAGAGCCCTTCTCAGTGTATTTTACCGCGTTTGTGAGGATATTCGTGACTATCTGCTTTATGCGTATCTCGTCGCCGTGCAGCATCTTCGGGATATTTCCGTCAAGCCTTGTTTCAAACGCAAGTCCTTTTGCTTCCGCACGTGGCTGTATCATGTTCACAAGGTCGTTGAGCACCGATGTAAGGTCGTAATCCACGGGGATAATATCCAGCTTTCCGGCTTCGATCTTTGAGAAATCAAGAATATCGTTTATCAGCCCGAGCAGAGTATTTCCGGCGCTTCGTATCTTCTCTGAATAGCCGAGAATATCGCTGTCATCGCACTCACGCAGTATCATCTCATTCATTCCCAGCACTGCGTTTATCGGAGTACGGATATCATGGGACATATTCGCGAGGAATGCGCTCTTTGCCTGATTTGCGCTGTCAGCCATCATTTTTTGTTCCTCAAGCACTTCCATATACCGATAGTGTTCTGTCTCGTCAACGAGCGCGTACAGTTTTCCGAAGCTGTCACCGTCTCTTGTGAGCTCGGTTTCTTCGGGCTTATAGATATGGTCGTTTATGTTAAGCGTACTGCCTGTTGATATCGCGTCAGTTACCTCTGCGGGAACGGACTTCGACAGCATTTGCAGTTGTGGGAACAGTTTCTTTGCCGGCTCATTGAAATACTGCACATCACCGGAGATATCCACAGCGATTATGCTCTCGGATAGTCTGTCTATCATAAATTCACGGGCTATCTCTTTTGTGCCGAGAAGGTCGAACCGCAGTATAGCGACCAGCATTATCAGCGTGCCTATAGCAAATCCGGGCATTGTCAGGTCGTAGATATAAGTGATCGGCGTTTTCACAAATATCTGGAAAACAGCAAATACCGCCTGCGTGATCATAGAGATCATGACTGTTGCAAGGCACTTTCGCGTCCGCTTGTTTGAGGTTTTATGCAGGGTCATGATAAGTACGGTCAGTACATAGACGATATATAACGCGACAGATATTGACTGCATAATATGCACTATGCCCGAGGTGCGCATCATGCGGATATACCCGTCAATATAGATGAAACTTACATCTTTATAGAACAGATCGTTTTTCCGTATGGTGAGGACAGATATGTATGTTCCGACATGAAACAGCGCAAGACATATCTTTGCCGCGTTCGGGACCTTGATACCGCACAGCTCGTTCACGAATAAAAACAGCGAAAAAGCTACCCATACGCGTCCTAAATAAGACATTTTGAGCGCCGTCAGGTAAGCCTCGGAGGAATGTGCTTTCAGCTCAAATAAGTAACCCGCGCTGTTCACAAGGTTTACTATGATACTGAAAAAAAGATACAGATGCACCTTTGATGTACTTTTCCTGAAAACTATCCAACCTTCCACAGCCAGAACGATCATACAGACATATTGGATCGGTATCAGAAAATCGTACATTCTGTCCATAGCGACCATGATATCGTACATTTTTCCACCCATTATTCCTTTCTCTGTCAAAACGGCTTATGCTTTCTGCTGCGGAACGGATCTTATTCCGAACCTTGTTTTTCCGGCATCTTTTCCATTCCCATGCCCGTTTCTTCAGTCATTATGGTATAGCCGAGCTTTAGGGAACCTCTAAAAACCCAATTTGAGAGAAAAAGAGCTATCCACTTTATGCCGCTTTGTATGCGCGCGTCCTGCGCGCTTTTGGCGGCAATACCACGGCTTCCTGCCGTGACCGTCTACTGCGTCAAACCTCCT
>JAGBLA010000207.1 GCA_017635675.1 Ruminiclostridium sp. | reverse complement strand
CTGGGGGTTGACACCTGTTCTTGCAGCACGCTCACGAGCCTCGAATGTGCCGAAACCTACAAGCTGCACCTTATCGCCGCTTGCGAGTGTTTCTGTGATGATCTCGGTGAGCGCATCGAGTGCCTTGCCGGAATCCTTCTTAGTGAGTTCTGTCTTTTCTGCGACAGCCGCAATGAGTTCTGTCTTATTCATCTTAATTTCTCCTTGATTATTGATTTTCCGCCATAAACACATGGCAACACCGAGTATTATACAGCATTTACCGCCATTTGTCAACAAATTTTGTTAGAAAACTACCTGCTTGTATCAAAAAAATTCTTAACCATATTCTGTTGACAAATGAAATGTCCTGTATTCCAATAGTTTAACGCTTATCTGCACACGTTCTCGGCAAGCTATATCAACGAAGTTTTCCCGCAGCTTCCGTTCTGCAGATGCGGTAACGATCTGTTCTACCGCGATGCGTCTATGGTCATACCCGACTGTTACTATGAGTTCAACCTAAGCGGCGGCGAGGACAGAGCCGTGATCGCAGTTATAGGATATGCAAAAGACAAAGCTACCGGAGAGAAAACGGACGAGATCATTTACGTAATAGAGGCTATCTTCGATAAAACTTCGGAAGGCTGGAAATGCTCGCGTTTCAATCCCCACAGTATTGCTCAGAGATAACGCTGTCATTATCACCAAATGCCTTTGTGCAATCATACAAAAATGAAATATTTTCCAATTACAGCGTTACATTTTGCCCCTTTATACGTTATTATATGTAGAGAACGTTTTTTCGGGAGGTCGGGAATATGAGATATAGAAAATTGTTTGCTGCTGTGATGACGGCGGTTATGGTGCTGGCGGGGTGCAATACAGATACACATGCGGAGACTTCGCCCGTCACGGAAGAAGTGACGACAACAGAAGCCACGACAACGACCACCACAGCAACGACAACAACATCGGCAACAACGACCGCCGCGCCGGAGCCGGAGAAAACCTACGGCATTATCCCGAAAGAAGCAGAGGGTGTGTTCGAGATAGCTGCCGAGCCGATGCTCGATGTTAAGGCTATCGAGGAAAAGTACGGCTATGATATCGACTACGACTTCGAAAATGACCCGAAATATCCGGACATAGCAAAGTCTTACGAGGAGCGTCACACCGAGGAGGAGCTTGCCGATATCCGTGACATTCATTATTTAGGCAGGTATGATATAGCAGAAGACGCGCATTACATAAACAACGAGACTGCGGACTGGCTCGTGGAGCTGAGCTGGGGATATTATAACGCACAGCTCGCGTCATTTGAAAAGTTTCTCTTTATCAAGGACGGTGAAACGGTCTTAGAGACGGAGATCATTCCGATGAATAAATGGGCGGGTGAGTGGATATACGGCGACACTCTGTTTTTTTCCACCTCCGCGAATGGTATATTCCAGCTCGACCTGATGACCGGAGAATATGGTTTCCTGCCCGGAGACAACTGGGAAGATATCGCGGATATCGACGACGACTACGTTATCTACGGCAACGGCGAACTTATGATATACGACCGTCATTCCCGCGAGCTTATAACTCCGACTGTGCCGCTCGGCTATTGCCCGATGCCCGGCGAACCGCAGATAATGCAGCTCGACAGTGGAAGGATAATATACAATAAGGAAGACGACCCCGATGTGCTGTATTACTATGACATAAAGGGCGAGTGCGGGGGCGTGCTTACGGAAGAATATGATCCCGTCGATAAGAAAGGTGCATACAGAACTGTTGCCGTCTATGACGATGATGACGACCTTAAAGCAGTCAATATAATCAGCAATACGGACGGCAGT
>JAGBLA010000206.1 GCA_017635675.1 Ruminiclostridium sp. | reverse complement strand
TCCTGTTCGTTATTTTCCTGAGCCAGCTTCTTAAGTTCACAGTCGATGTACTCCCTTGCAAACAATTCAGCGTTCTCGGTGCTGTCATCGGGCAGTTCAAAGCCAACGGCAGCACAGAATTCGTCTGTCATTTCAGATTCCGAGAATACGCGATAACGGTAACCGGAACACACTTTTGTGCTGCCGTCCAGATCCTCGCGCACGATACCGCTTTCGGGAGATATCTCCACGAACATTCCTCTGTATTTCATCGTTTCACCCCTTCCGTAAGATATTTGTAGATGTTCTCGACTCCGAATTTTACATTGTCGGTAACTTTCAAATCGGGGAAGTTCTCCGATATATTTTCGTAGGCGCGTTCTATCTCCGAGAACGGTATCCCCGCGAAGCAGTCACAGAACAGCTCCAGGTCGAATTCTTCATCGTCCTCGGAAGGCTCCGCGCCGAATTGCAGACAATAAAAAACAGCCTTGACCATGTTCGCATCGTAGTCGGCTGAATTTTCCTTGTCAGCAATTATTTTATCAATGCTATCAAGCTGCGTTTTCATATCCTCAATGACCGCTTTCTGTTCATCTGTGAAGCTGTCCGGTATTGCCGCATTCTTGAAACAGCAGTCCACAAGCGTGACATTGGCATCTGCCGTGCCTGACAGGAGCGGAATCCACACGAGGAGCAGCAAGATTATCGGCATAAGTATCGCGGTGATAAGCACAAGAACAAGCTCTCGTCCTTTTTCATTGGACAGTACCGCACCAGCAACCTTTGCAATTATTGCGCCCGCCGCCATGTTACATTCTCAGACTGCGGTAGTCGATCCTTGTTTGCCCGTCAACATCGAGATCGATATCCTCGTCATCATCTTCATAGTAGTCGCAGTCCTCGTCCTCATCTTCGTCAAGGTCATAGTCCTCGGTTTCGGAGCAATCAACGCACCTGTCCTGAAGCTCGGAGAGATAGTGACTGTAGGCTCTCTCGGAGGCGGCTTTGAGATACGAGGTGTCCATTCCGTTGTCCACATATCCCGCTAAAATTCCTGTGTAGTACATTTCGGACGGCGGCGATATCTGACCGTCATTCATGATATATACCATTCCGTCAACCACTTCATCGCCGATCTTTACTGGGATAGTTTCCTTGCGATACATACGTGGGAATCCCTCGTAGCGGTCGAGGCTCTTTTCATCTTCGGGCTTAAGCTCCCACACAAGCACAGGCACCTTGCTGTCCTGCTTGGGAACAATAGTTGCGACCCTACAGAATTCAAGCTCGTAATTCTCAACGAATCCGGTAGAGACCCTCTCCGCGGTCGGGCAGCGGTATGCCATCTGCCCGAGGTTTATATTGCTGCCGTATGCGATGTATAAAGTCTTTTTTGCCATATTTTTTCCTTTCACATAGCCAATCCCATTGGCATTGTTTCTTCTTCGTCCTGCTGTTCATCGGCATTTGAAGGCTGTTCCTGCTCGGCGTTCTGATGTGCGTCTGTTTCTTCGGAATGATCGTCAGCCTGTGCCTTTTGTTTTGCAGTCCGAAGCCGTTCACGCTGTTCCAAAGCCTGTGACGGGTCTTTCCAAGCAATGCAGCCATCGAGGTTTTCAAGCAGGAACTTGCGTGCAGTCTTGAACTCGTCGCCGATCATTCCGAGCCTTAACAGCCATGTCCGAAACGTATATTTCTCGTTTGTACTCTGCATTTTTCGATATGACGCACAGCTTTGCGAGAGCGCCTGATTGGATATTGCAAGGCAGAATTGGATGTACGCCTTTATCCGTCCGGCGTGAGTGGTGCTGTTGAACAGACGGAATTCAATAGTTCCTTTCGAGAACAGGCTGTGGAGGTTAAGGCAGGTGTACCGCGATTTGTGGTAATGCTGGTTACTGCCATCACATCCGTGATACCATATTTCTGCAATGTTTTCTCGTCATACAGGTTCTTTTTCTTTTCGTCATAATTCTTGAATTCGCTCTCGATCAGCGCGTAGAGGTCGGAAAGAACCGGATAATCAGTTGCCGTGAACTTTGAGAAGTCGCTGTTATCGGAGATCCCGAATTTCTCATAAAGTTTCAGCAGCATTATCTCTATCGTGTCGATCTCTCTGTCTGTGAAATCCTTGTAGCAGCGGAAGAAGTCGCGCAGGAACGATATGTGCTGGCTGAGTTTTGTTTTCGCTTTGAACGCCTCGGGGACTTCCTCGCCGTCATCGGAGCTGCCGTCGTCCCAGGACTTGGGTTCCAGAACATTTATAATGTACTGCCCGTCCATGAGGTCAATGAAACAGCCGCCGAGATTGGCGGTCAGCTCCTTGTATTCAAGTTCGGGGTCAAGGCAGATAATGCTCTTTCCGCTTTCACGGAGGTTACAGAGTATCAGCTTTAACAGATACGACTTACCCTGACCGGAGTTGCCGAGGATAAGAACATTGGCGTTGGTCTTATCTGACGCTCGTTTATCGAAATCAACGATGATATTGCTCCCAAACTTATCCCGTCCGAGGTAGAAGCCGTTCTCATCGGTCTTGCCGGAGAATGACAGCGGGTAGAGATTCGCGGTTGATGATGCCGGGAGGACGCGTTCGAACTGCTCCTTGAACACATTTCTGCCGGACGGCATCACACAGGTGAATCCCGCTTGCTGCCTTAACATCAACTTATCGACATTCAGCTTTGAACGCACCAGCTCCGTCTGCACCTCGGTCTGCATATTCCGCAGATTGTCGAGACTGTCTGCTATGATCTCAATGTAAACCGCCACATGAAGAAGCGGCTCACGGTTCCGGTGCATATCCGCTACGAGCTGCGTCACGTCCTGCAAGTTGTTTTCTGCCGTGACGGTCTGCTGTAAATCATTTGTCGATGTTCTCTGCAAGCGGTTTTTGTTGGCTGCGTTGGCTATGATGCGCTGTTCCTCGGCTGCCGTGACATGGCGGGTATAGATGTGAAGCGTCACACCGTCCTTTTCACCGAGATAGCGAAGTATAGCCTGTTCGGAGGTCGATGTCGGGTACTCCCGCAGCGCCCACACACAGCGGAAGGTGTTTCCGCAGATGTAATAATCGGTGAAAAACTTTATCACCGAGGGTGCGATCATATCCACGAAGTCCTTGCTGCTGCGGGTCGCAAAATGTGTTTCTTTGATGTTGGGTTTCTTTTTCTGCATAGGTACCTCACATTGAAAGCGTCTGATTGTTCTGTGGGGCATCTTCCACGGTCAGTTCGTAGCCGGGTGCGCCCCAGAAGCTTACATATATTTCCGGGCAGTCACGGTCGCCTGTTTTTATTTCCTGCTGCTCAAAATTTTCGCCCCAACCGTCGTTATGTGCAATTGCGCATAATGACGGTTATGTCAAGCTGACCGTTATGTTAATTAGATACCCCAAAAGCCCACAGATCAGAATTGTCTATCGTTTAATCTTTACATAATATTTTAAAGAGCTTTTAATTGCTCCATTAAATCACCATCATCATTCCAGTCG
>JAGBLA010000019.1 GCA_017635675.1 Ruminiclostridium sp. | reverse complement strand
TACCAAAGAACAGATTCCCGTGCTTGATCGTCCGCAGGATAGACGGGCCGATGTAGCAGTAGAACCCGGAGGCATTGGCCTTGGCGACTGCGGTGGCCTCGGTCTTGACGGGTTCCTTGTTCACAGGCTCCGTCATGACGTCTTCGACCTTGGCCGCTACTTTAGCGGTATTTGCTGCATTTTTAGGCATGACTTACAGTCCTTTCTTTTGATTCTTGGAAGTTTCCAAGTCGAGATCATTTCGCCCAGATAGTACGGAGCGGAGCGGTCGGCGGCGTTCGCGTTGTCTACGTAGGGCATACCTTCGAGCCCGGCCGTGAGGTCGAGTTCAAATTGACCGCCGATCAACGGTTCTTCCAAAAGAGCGACGCGCAGCCGCTCCATCAGATTGAGCAGATACATAGAGCCTTCCTGCTCGTCCTCGCAGTAGACGCAGAACACAGTGCGAACGACCGCCGTGGCGTATGGTTCGCGCTCGCCCTCCGGCTGCGTGTCGCCGCCCATGATGACCTGGTGCAGGATGTACATGGATTTCGTTGTCGAGACGGTTTTTCTCAGTTTTCTGCTGCTGTGTCATATCTGGTGTGTAGATGTGCCTCAATGGCTCCAGCTCTGCGTAAAGCTCGGACTTCTTTTCTTCGGAAAACTCATATTTGAGCGCTTGCCGAAGATACGGGTCGATTTCGCAGCAGTCTATATCGAGCCCTTTATCGTCGTAGTATCTGACGTTTCGCACTTCTGCGAGAGCGCGGATGAGATTGCCTGTGCCGGCCGATGGTTCAAGTACGCTCTCAACATACCGAAGGTCGATGCTCCCAATCATTCGGCGTGCGAGGTCTGGTGGCGTAACGTGGAGAATCTCTCCAGAGAGAAAGCCGTCAGTTGCCGCTGTCGGCTTTCTTTGTTATCGTGAGTACGCCCAGATTCCCCAGTTCACAGTAGCAGTCGTAAATGGTCTTCTGTGCCTCGGTCAGACGGTCAAGGATTTCTTTGACCTTCCCCTCGGGAACGCTGATACTCAATCCGTATTTGTCCACATTGTTCACCCCCTTTCCTTGCTTTGTTCGTCCGATGCTCACGCGCCGGGTTGAGCGGCTTCCTGCGCGAACAGATACTCAATGCGCATATTGGGGAAGTATGTATCGCGCAATTTCATGACCTCACTGATGGAAAACTCGGTAACCCCGCCGAGCTTATTGCGAGCTGTCTTATCTGTGCAGCCAAGAACAGTCTGAATGTCAGATAAGGACACTCCGTAGCGAGCCATCTCTGCGGCTAAGTTGTTCACAGCATTTCCTCCTTTCTAGAATTTCACGGAATTCCGTGTATTGTGGATATAGTAGACTGAATTCCGTAAATTGTCAACCCTTTTTTGAAATAATTTTCGTTATTCCGTAAATTATTGTTGACAAGTGTCAGTCTTGCCCTTAGAATAAGACGCACAGGAGGGAGATAGACATGACTATTGAGGAACAACTCAAAAGCGCAATCTTAGAGAGATATAGAAGCATACGAGCCTTTACCATGGCTATAGGGATTCCTTACTCCACATTGGACACCGTGCTAAAAAACAGCATAAACAATGCAGGCGTCGGTACGATGATTAAAGTATTTAATGCTTTGGATTTAGACATCGAGAGCATACAAGACGGCACTCTCCGCAAAATTGGCGAAACAAAAAAAGCCCTCGGCGTGGACGAATCCACGCCGAGGGATAAAAAGGAATCCGAGATTATTCAGCTTTTGGAGCTTGCGCAGTTGGATGATTCACAGCGGGACTTCCTGATTGCGCTTTTGGAGACAGTAACCGCAAGAAATCAGCAAAAGCGTTCTGTTGTTCAGGCGTCAGTTGACGAAACAGCTCTAGTATCCGAGCATCATGATCAGACATAACAACCCCTTTCCGCCGCGGCGCCGAGGCTATAATTTGCGCATGAGCAGATTATAGCAGAGCTGATATGCGAGCGCAACGGATTGGAAGAGAAACACAAAAGCGGTAACGATGTAACGAGAATGAGAAGTGCTACCTTCTCTTCTTCTCTTTCCCTACGGTTTCCGTCAAAATGCAAAAAAAAGCCACCCCGAAGGGCGGCAGATGCAGGAGGATATTATCATGTTAGACAAAAACGATTTGCAGGCCATTGGCGAGCTGATCCATGCGGAGGTAGCCGCCAGCGAGGAGCGCATGATCTCTGCCATGGACAGCAAGATCGCCGCCAGCGAGGAACGCATGACCGGCAAGATCGAAGCGGCAGCGCGGCAAGCGGTCAAGGACGCGGTGTCGCAAGCCGTCGCGTATTCGGAAAATACCATCGAGACGAAGCTGGACGCTATCAAAGAGGGGCTTGACCTCGCGCTTGAAACGCGCATTCCCGCCGAGCGCATTGAGCGCATCGAAGAGGATATCATCGCGCTCAAATCAGTCGTTCGCAAACACTCCGAAGAAATAGACCGTTTGAAAAAGGCGCAGTAAAAAAACTCCCCCGGCGCTACCAACGCCGGGGGAGCAGGATGCCGAACCGCTACCAACGGTCAGGCGATGCAGCGAGATCACAAACCAAGAACCACCAAGGAGCAATCTTCTCTGCGCTTTCCATTGTACCACGGAATGGCGCGGGGTGCAATCGGAAAGGAGAAATTTTATGGCAAAATTAAAAAAACGTGCGAACGGACTCTATCAAGTGTGCGTTACGGTCGAGGAAAGAGGGGAGAGGAAGCGCAAGGTCTTTTACGGTCATACCCAGCAGGAGGCAAAGGAGAAGATGATGGCCTACAAGGAGAAGCAGGCCATAGGCAGAATGTTCGAGGAAGTCGCGAACGAATGGCAGGAGAAGCACTGGGAGGAAATCCGCGCCGGTACGCAGAATTGCTATAGGCCGGCATTTAAGAGGGCGCTCGATGATTTTTCGGGGAAGCCGATCAACACCATTCAACCGCTCGATGTAAAACGAGTGATCGATGGCATGGGGCGGCAGGGATACGCCCACCACACCGTGGGGATTTATCTTTCCGTCCTGACGCAGATCTTCGACTACGCCATCATTGTGCGAGACCTTGACATCAATCCGACCGAAAAGGTCAATGTGCCAAAAGGACTATCGACCACGCGCCGCGAATGCCCGGAGGACGATCAGCTTGACGTTGTTCGTCAGAATGCAGACCTCCAACCGTTTGGACTTTTCCCGTATATGCTCTTGTATACAGGAATGCGCCGTGGGGAACTGCTTGGATTGCAGTGGAAGAACGTAGACTTTGGAAATCGCGTGATCCGCGTCGAGAAAGAGGTGTCGTATGCCGCCACCGGCAACACGCCGCAGATTGAGCCGACGAAAACGGTGTCGGGCAAACGCGAGATCGTACTTCTGGACCGCCTCGCTGAAAAGCTGCTGCCGCTTCGCGGAAAGCCCGACGAATATGTTTTCGGAGGAGCAGCCCCGCTGACGATGCACGTCTTCACGCGGCGCTGGAGGAACTACTGCATCGAGGTCGGGCTTTGGCGGTGGAAAGAGGTGCTGAGGGAGAGCCGCAAGAGCGCCGACAAGGGCAAGCATGTAAAGGTGAC
>JAGBLA010000205.1 GCA_017635675.1 Ruminiclostridium sp. | reverse complement strand
TTTGGGAAGATGATGAAGATATGATTCTCCGTTTATCCGGGCTTGCGTAGCCAGTTTAGTTATTCCGATATTTTATTGAGAAAGTGCCTATTTTATGCGCACTTTCTCTTTTTTATCGGAATAACTGAAATATCGGCATAATGCTGACAAGGGAGCTTCTGAGCCTTACAGAGCACCACATTGAGAACTGCGCGCAGTACGCAAACCTTCTGGAATGTCTCGGTTTTGACCCACAAAAGGTAAGCTCGCCCGCGGACATACCGTTTTTCCCCGTAAGACTCTTCAAGGAATATGACCTTATGAGCATAGACCGCAAGCAGGTATTCAAGACTATGACCAGTTCCGGAACTACGGGACAGGCGGTATCGAAGATATTCGTTGACCGCGATACCGCTCTTATTCAGCAGAAGGTGATGGTAAGGATACTCAGTGACTATTGGGGAAAACAGCGTCTTCCGATGCTTATAATAGATACTCCCGCAGTGCTGAAGGACAGAAAGACCTTTACGGCACGCGGTGCCGCTATAATCGGACTTCAGGTATGTGCGAGGGAAATGTGCTATGTTCTTAACGACGATATGTCCCTCAACCGTGAAGTGCTGAATGTATTTCTTGAAAAATACAAGGGACAGCGGTTTGTGATATTCGGCTTTACCTTTATGGTGTGGCAGCATTTCTACCGTGCTTTGCTCGAAGCGGGTGAAAAACTCGACCTGCCTGAGGCGTTCCTTATGACCGGAGGAGGCTGGAAAAAGCTTGAATCCGAATCGGTGTCGAGAGATGATTTTAAAAAGGCGCTGCGCGAGGTATGCGGTATCGGGCATTTCATAGATCATTACGGTATGGTCGAACAGACAGGCTGTATCTATGCCGAATGCGAATGCGGACATCTTCATGCAAGCAACTATTCTGACGTAATAATACGCCGCCCATCGGATTTTTCCGAATGCGGCATTGGAGAGAAGGGCATAGTTCAGGTAGTATCGGTATTGCCTCATTCATATCCGGGACACTCACTGCTTACCGAGGACGAGGGAATGATACTTGGTGAAGATGACTGCCCTTGCGGCAGAAAAGGAAAATATATTCGTATATACGGCAGACTGAAAACTGCCGAATTGAGGGGATGCAGTGATACTTATGCGGAATCTTTCTGAAAAGCTGACTTTCCTGACAGGCTCTGCGGAAACCTTCGGAACAGTGACCGATACTCCGGCGCTGCCGATGTTCTCGGAAAATGCGGTAAGATTTCTGTCGGCACTGTCGTCAGAACTGATGCACGACAGCCGCACACGGCATATGCCCGATGTGATGTCATATGCTTATTGGATACGAAGAGCGTCTCTTAGTTCGGAGATAACAAAATATCCTGACAGGGACAAGCGTCTCGGCAGAGGTATAGCATTTCATATAGCTCCGTCGAATGTGCCCGTGAATTTTGCTGTATCCATGACAAGTTCGCTGCTTGCGGGCAACATCACGATAGTCAGGGTGTCGGACAAGCAGTTTGAACAGGTAGATGTAATATGCGATGCTGTTCGCCGCCTTATCTGCGGCGATCACGCCGACATGGAAAAATATCTTTATATCATAAGATATCCGCATAACGATGATATAACGGCAAAGCTTTCTGCGATATGCGATCTGAGGATAATATGGGGCGGTGACCGCACCATAGCGGATATACGCCGTGCTCCTTTGCCGCCGCGTGCGATAGAAATGACATTTGCGGACAGACATTCGGTGGCGGTGATAAATGCCGAGAAATATCTTGCCATGGATCCCGCGGATGTGGCAAAGCGGTTCTATACCGACACATATTATACGGATCAGAATGCCTGCAGCTCTCCGAGGATAGTCTTTTGGATGGGCGAAAGGACAGCCGAGGCGCGTGAACGTTTCTGGAGCGAGCTTACAAAGCTGGTACACCGCGACTATCAGATGAAACCGATACAGGCAGTTGACAAATATTCCATGCTCTGTAAGCTGGGTATGGACAGGCGCGGAGTCCGCCTCATCGGGAACGACAATACAGTCGTTCGCATTGAGGCAGATAAGCTGACGGCTGATATAACCGATTTTAAATACGGCGGCGGATACTTCTTTGAATATATAGGCAATTCGACGGAGGAACTTGTTCCTGTGCTTGGAAAGCGCTGTCAGACCGTATCGGTGCTGGGCGTTGAAAAGAGCGAGATACTTTCACTGGTGATGAAGCACGGTGTACGCGGAGTTGACCGTATCGTGCCGCTTGGTGAGACCATGGGGCTTGAGTTCGTATGGGACGGCTATAAAATGATCGAGGCTATGACAAGACTTATATATACGGGAATTGATGAACATAAGGTCACTGAATGAACAATGCGCAAGCATGGACCTGCGCACGGCATTTCGGTCGTAGGATAAAGGATCATAATATGAAGATAGTGGATGCATTTTGGGAAAAAAGAAATCTTGGGATCAGCTGCACGGAAATCACGCTTGATGTATCCGATACGATATCGGATCTTGACAGGGTGCTTGAAGATATCGTTTCGGACTATACCGTACTTAAGATACCCGTCCGGAACACTTCTTTACAGTTCGAGCTGCCAAAAAGAGGATTCGTTTATGCCGAGGATATGATGACCATATCAAGCGATCTTGTAATACCGGAACTGAACAGGATACAGCAGCAGTTAATGAAGGATATAAGCATAGAAGAAATGGACGATGAGTCTTTCGGGGTGCTGCTCGGAGAGGTGCGGGACGGTCTTTTCGATTCCGATCGCATATCCATAGATCCACATTTCACGGCGCAGCAGGCGAACGAGCGTTTCTGCGGATGGCTCGGTGATGAAAAATCACGCGGCACAGGTTTCTATCAGTTCCGCTACAAGGGAGAACGTGTGGGATTTGCGCTGCTGCATGATGACGGCGACGGTGAGTTCTCATCTGTACTCGGCGGGCTGTATAAGGCATACCGCCGCTCTGCCATAGGTAACCCCCTGAATTTTCTGATTTTCCGTACTGCAAAAAAACTCGGGGCGAAGCACCTGATCACGAACGTTTCAAGCAACAATCCCGTACAGGTGCGCTCACTGCTTGCCTGCGGATATAAGCTCACTCATATAAGTCATGTGTATGTCAGACACAGCAGTGATAACAAGAGGGTCGGATCTGACCGGAACACGCAGCTGAGACAACAAAGTCCGATATAAAGGGTACCTCTAAAAACCGCTTTGAAAAGAGAAGAAGTAAATGATATGCAAAATGTGATAATTACGGGTGCAAACAGAGGGATCGGAAAAGCTTTGGTGAAAGCTTTTGCAGAAAACGGAGATAACGTTTGGGCTTGCTTGCGTAAAGAAAACGATGAGTTTCTTTCATACATTGATGATCTCCAAAAAGCCAACAGAGTTTGGATCAAACCGGTTCATATAGAATTAACAGATCAGAACAGCATAAAAGAAGCCTTTCGTAATATTTTTTCAGAAAAGAAAAAAGTAGATGTTTTGGTCAATTGCGCAGGAATTGGTCATATGGGTCTTTTCCAGATGAGTAGTATGGAAACGATCAGGAATATCTACGAAGTCAATCTTTTTGCGCTGATGCATATGTGCCAGATGGCTCTGAGAATAATGACAAGACAACATGAAGGAAATATAATAAATATAGCATCAACTGCGGCTGATGAAGTTTATATCGGAAACAGTATATACGGCGCTTCAAAGGCTGCTGTAATTTCCTTTACCAAATCGCTGGCAGCAGAAGTTGCAGGAAACGGCATCAGAGTAAACGCAATAGCTCCCGGTCTTACAGACACTGATATGAGTCTTGTTTTTGACGGAAAGGATGCTGCCCTTCCTATGGAAAGAAGTGCTTTAGGGCGAAAGCTTTATCCGTCAGAAATTGCTGATGTTGTGGTCGCCATGACTAAAGAAAACATGAAAATGATCAACGGACAAGTTATTGTTGTCAACGGCGGCGCAAAATAGGAGATAAAAATGGTTTATGACGGAGCTGTGAAGGGACATTATGGGTACATCTGATGTACGGACTCTGCCGTAATATCCACATTATACTATACCGTCAGTCAACGATCTCAAACATTCCCATAAACCCGCGCAGCTTAGTGCCGACATCTGTCTCCGGCGGCAGCAGTGCAAGCGCCACCTGAAAAGGCTCGGCGCTGTTCGAGTCCGTCTGCGTAAGATAGGCGTAATCGCCCCTGATATCTGTCACAATAAAATCGTGCTGTTCCATAATACTGCCTCTCTGTTTTTGGTAAAAACGTCTGTTTCAGATCTCATCTTCGATCTTCACAGCTTCGGTCTCCGTCCATGCCGGTCTGAATCCACAGCTTACGGCAATGTTCTGTGAAGGGATATTCGCTGCCGCGGTCCCGTAGAACGGAACATCGCCGTTCCCGATTATCTTGTTTTTCAGCAGACTCACGAGATACGAGCCTATTCCCTTTGAGCGGTATTCCGGAAGAACATCAATCCCTATCTGCTGCCAGTGAGGCGCGTCCTCAGAGCAGCCTGCCATACCCATTATGTTATCCCCGTCAACCGCCATGCAAACTATCCTGTCAGGACGAACGGGGCAAGGAACAGGAAACGCGATCGCGTTCGGGAACCTTTCATCACCGTAGAAACGGTCTATTTCACTGTCATACAGCCACTTCACGCGAAAGCGCTCCTCCGGCGCAGCATTCCGCCACGGCAGGAACATATGATGTGTCGGATTGATCTTATATCCGTATTTTTTCAGTTCTTCGTTCAGCCTTGTAAGGCTATCGAATTCAAACAGTCTGTGACCCTCCGTATCTCTTACAAATCCCCGCAGGAATCCGTGGAGACATTCATCTGCCATGATGACGGTATTTCTGCCGAGCGTCACCATTTGCAGAAACGGCTTGCCGGGGCTGTAACTTCTTCTTCCCTCATTAAGCTTTGAAACTGTGATGATGTTTTCCTCAGCAATCAGGTCATCCGGTGTACAGTTGTAATCGACCGACAGCTGCCGCCGCAGCTTTTCAAAGTATTCATTTATGATTTTTGATACCGGTTCTTTTGACATCGTTTTGACCTCCCGGGCATGAGCATTAAATCATAAGGGTACCTCTAAAAATCGTTATATCTGCACAATTAACGCTGAACGCTGATCCTTATTATTATATTTTATCACAGCTTCTGTGATCTGTCAACAACAGTTTGTCATGTATAAAAAAATGCTTGCAAATGGAATCAAAATGTGATATAATGATAATGTATATAAAAATGGCGATAAAGCGAACACAGCTGTTGTTTAGGCAAGTATGTCCCGTTTCCGGCAAGAGCAGTGCCGCCGCTTTACGGTCAGATCGTGCTTTGCGTTGCAAAGCCATGCTGCCCCGGCTGTTTTAAACACTTATTGTAAGATCGTGCGAACCGGTAATATGAATGTCTCGTTCACGATATGAGGAAGAAAAAATGAAGAAGTATCTGATCAAGATTATTTTTGCACTCACAGTTGTTGCCTATATAATCATCTGCGCAGTCGTTACGCCGATAACGGAAGCGGTAGGCTCCATGTGGTCGCTGCTCCCCCCCATAGTGGCTATCGGACTTGCCCTTATAACAAAGGAAGTCTATTCATCTCTGTTCATCGGTATCCTGTCAGGCGGCATTATTTTTGCCGCGGCATCGGGAACGGGATTTGAGGGCGTGTTCAATACCGTTGTGAAGGAAGGGCTTGTGGCGAATGTTGCCGACGATTACAATGTCGGCATTCTCGTGTTCCTCGTAATTCTCGGCATCATAGTCGTACTCATGAACAGAGCCGGCGGCAGCAGAGCCTACGGCGAATGGGCGGCGAAGCATATAAAGTCAAGAAAAGGCGCGTGCCTTTCCACGTTCCTTCTCGGAGTGCTCATCTTCGTGGACGACTATTTCAACTGCCTTACCGTGGGCTCGGTCATGAGACCGGTAACGGATAAGCACAGCGTTTCGCGCGCAAAGCTCGCTTACCTTATTGACGCTACGGCGGCTCCTGTATGTATCATAGCTCCCATATCATCATGGGCTGCCGCAGTGGCGGGAACGGTCGACGGCGTGAACGGGATACGGCTCTTTATTGACACCATACCGTACAATCTCTACGCGCTTCTTACTATAGTAATGGTAGTGTTCATAGCTCTCAGCGATATGGATTACAGCCTTATGAGGGTGCATGAGGAAAACGCCCGCAGGGGCGATCTTTTCACGACGCGCAGCAAGATATATCCCGAGGACGATATGCCTGTGCGCAAGGGCGGAAAGGTCATCGACCTTGTTCTTCCGGTTGTAGTTCTTATCGTGATGTGCGTTCTCGGAATGATATATACCGGAGGATTTTTCAGCGGTGCGGATTTCATTACCGCATTTGCCGAATGCGACGCTTCCTACGGACTTGCACTTGGTTCGGCAGGAGCGCTCATCATTGATATTCTGTATTTTCTCGCTCGCCGCGTGCTCAGCTTCAACGACTGCATGGACAGCATTGCCGCCGGTTTCAGGCAAATGGTGCCTGCGATACTTATTCTCACCTTCGCGTGGTCGCTCAATTCAATGACCTCGCATCTTGACGCGGGTCCGTTCGTATCGGGACTTGTAGAGAGCGCTTCCGGGATACGTTTCCTTCTCCCGCTTATTATGTTCCTTGTAGCGAGCGGTCTTTCTTTCGCCACCGGGACATCGTGGGGAACATTCGGTATTCTTATCCCGATCATTACGAGTGTATTCTCGGCAGATCTTGTTTCCACAGCCGAGACAGGCGTAATACCCGAAATGGTCATCGTGTGCATTTCCGCCTGCCTTGCGGGCGCAGTCTGCGGAGACCACTGCTCACCGATATCCGATACGACTATCATGGCTTCCACAGGAGCACAGTGTGACCATGTGAATCATGTGTCCACCCAGCTTCCGTATGTGTTCACGGTAGCGGGAGTATGCGCGGTAGGATACCTTATCTCGGGTTTTATCCAGAATGTGTATGTGGTTCTCGGCATCTCGGCTCTGCTGATGATCGCATTGCTGTTCACTATAAAGCATTTCGGGAGCAAAAAGCCGAGCGTTAAATAACCCCGATACGTAATTCATAAGTTTAAAAGCCCCTGTTCTGACAGCAGGGGCTTTTTCGCACCGGGTGCTGTATGGCAGTCAACAGCATTCAAATCATGACAGAACGGAGACCCGAAACATGAACAGTATAACTATCTATACCATATCCGCCGAAAGCGTGAGGAGACACGATCTGCGCAGTCTTGAGGCGGCTATGCCCGACAGGGTGCGGAAAGCCTCGCGTTATCTCTTTGAGCGGGACAGGATTCTGTCGCTTGGTGCGGGCATACTCCTGCTTGAATGTCTTGGGCTTAAAAATGAATCGGAGCTTGAATATACCGAATACGAAAAGCCGTATGCCCCAGGATATCCCGCTTTCAATATCTCCCACAGCGGAGACCGCGTGATACTCGCGGTCGGCGGGAACATGACAGGCGTGGACATCGAACGCATCGACCCTTCACACACCGATATCGCCGCCTCGGTATATACCGCCCGTGAGCTCGCGTGGCTCGCTGAGGAGCCGCTGCTGCGTTTTTTCCGACTCTGGGTATGGAAGGAGAGCGTAATGAAAGCAGCGGGTCTGGGAATGAACCTTGAACCTGCCTCGTTCGATGTTATGCCGTTTGTTTCCGGCAAGCCTGTTGAACTTGACGGACGGGAATGGTATGCCCGTGAGCTGGCTCTCGGAGACTGCCGCATAGCGGTATGCTCGGACAGCCCCATAGAAGATGTGCGGCTGGAGCGGATAATGTGATGTCAGCGCACGGCTGAAAACATTTTTATGTTGATATTTATGGGAACCTCTCAAATTGTTTTTTTAGAGGTCCCTATAGCATATTTCAACAGAAAAGTAAAGATTAATGCTATGCGCTTTTTGCTGCCGTCCCGCCTTACTGTCGGAACAGAATACGAAATCCGGGTGCCGAAGGTCCCTGCTTTTGTGCAGAACACACAAAACCACAGTAATATTTGGTGCCGAATGACGATTTTTGAAAAAACACATAAAAACTGTATCCAAAATTATTGTTTCTGTGTTATAATTAGAAAAAGCCCGGCGTGTTCGCTGCATACCGGATATTCCCATGCAGCAGATAAGGAGTTGGAACATGAAAGATATAAGAATTGCGGGACTGGATCTCAAGTGGTTTATAATCATCGCTCTGGTTGCGGCGGCAGGCTGTGCTCTCAACGTCCTGCCTACCGGAATGGTGGGAGCGTTCCTGTTCCTGATGATATTCGGCGCACTGCTTAATCAGATAGGCAATATAACGCCGATAATCAAGACTTTTCTCGGCGGCGGTGCGATAGTCTGTATATTCGGCGGCGCAGCGCTCACATACTGGAACATTATCCCTGCAGATGTGGCGGATAACTGCTCGACATTCATGAAAAGTGCGGGATTTCTTGACTTTTACATATCGGCGCTTATAACGGGCTCTATTCTCGGAATGAACCGCAAGCTCCTGATAAAAGCGGCGGTGAGGTATCTTCCGTGCATTATCGGAGCCGTTGCGGGAGCTCTCGGGCTTGTAGCTCTGTTCGGCAATCTGTTCGGCATGAGCTCCGGCGAGTCCATCGCCTACATAGGCATACCGATAATGGGCGGCGGAATGGGCGCGGGAGCCGTGCCGATATCAAAGGTGTTTGAAAGCGCTCTCGGCATCCCGTCCGAGACCATTCTCAGCAGGCTCGTTCCGGCGGTAGCGCTCGGCAACGCGCTTGCGATAGTTTTCGGCGGACTTCTCAACAGGCTCGGAAAGATAGCGCCGAAACTCAGCGGAAACGGTCAGCTCGTTATATCCAAGGACGATTCGCTCAAGGAGGAACATAAAGAGCTCAATGTCAGCGGCATCGAGAACTACGCGGTAGGCGTCATCATCTCCACCGCGTTCTTCGCGCTCGGTTCTATAATCTCGTCCCTCGTCGCGAAACTCGGGCTCGACATACATCCTTACGCGTGGATGATAATATCCGTGGCTGTCGTAAAGTGTCTCGGAATTATCCCCGAAAAATACGAGGACGACGCGGCACTCTGGTACAGCTTTGTCTCAAAGAACTGGACAGCGGCGCTCATGCTCGGTATAGGCATCGCGTACACCGATATGGGGCAGATAATCGAGGCTTTCTCGCCTATGTATCTCGTACTCGTTTTCGTGGTGGTTCTCGGCGCGGTATTGGGCTCCGCTCTCATAGGACGGCTTGTGGGTTTCTATCCGATAGAAGCGGCGATCACAGCGGGACTGTGCATGGCTAATATGGGCGGAACGGGTGACGTTGCCGTACTCATGGCGGCGAAAAGAATGGAGCTTATGCCCTTTGCGCAGATCTCCTCACGTCTCGGAGGCGCGTTCATAATACTTATGGCGTCGGTGCTTGTCCCGATATTCTTCACCTGACTATGAAATAACTGCGTTCACAAGCTCCCGTAAATGTTTCGCACAACATACGATAACACGGAAAAGACGGTACCATGGGCGGTACCGCCTTTTTGCATTTCTGTGATATCTTCGGAGGGTCCCACCGAGATTATTTTGTTGTTTGTATGGCATAAAAGGTATTTACATTTTGGTTTTGATATGGTATAATAATGTATAATGTCATTCGCGATGCGTGTGACCTAATATTACGTTTACGGAGGAAAAAACAATGACTATCAACAAAACTCAGAATGGAGATAACCTTACTATCGCGGTGGAAGGAAGACTTGACACAGTGACCGCGCCTCAGCTCGAATCTGAGATCAGGACCTCGCTCGACGGAATAACAGAGCTTACTCTTGACCTCTCAAAGCTCGAATACATCTCTTCCGCGGGACTTCGCGTGCTGCTTTCCGCTCAGAAGACGATGAACAAGCAGGGCTCGATGACTGTAAAAGGCGCAAGCGATGTTATCATGGAGATATTCGAGGTAACGGGATTTGTTGACCTGCTTAACATCGAATAAGAGACAGCCTTATACAGGAGAGCGGAAATGAACGGTTATATATCCGAAATGGCGCATATACTCAAGGGCAATATAAAAACTGCGATAACCCGGAAGTACGACAAGGGAGATACCGACCTCAATACCCTCGGTGATTTTGCCATGCGAAGATTTCTCGGCGGCATAGGTTTCCTTAAAAAGCAGTACCCGGAGCTGTCCCCGGGTCAGTACGAGAGTATGAAACGGTTCTTTGCCCGTTACGGCGGACTGCGCTCCGACAAGTACCACAGAGCATATACGTATTTTTTCGGACGTTTTTCGCCCTATTTCCTGCCGGAAGACTTTCATTTCAATTACGTTGACAAGTATATGAGCGCCCGCGAGGAAGCGCGGTATCTCGACAACAAGTGCTACTATTATCGGCTGCTTTCCAATGTCAAACAGCCGGAGCTCGTCACGATGCGCATAGGCGGAACATGGCTCGACAGCACGCTGAAACCCGTTTCCCGACAGACTGCCGCAGGGCTCGCGTCAGCCGAGAGCGAGGTCGTGCTTAAACGCGCCGTGAACTCCGAGGAGGGCGCGGGCGTGCATTTCCTCACCGGGGCTGAGCTTGAAACAGATTTTGAGCGTATCACATCGGAGATACCATGCGATATAGTGCTGCAGCGCCCCGTGAAACAGCACCCGGATATTGCCGCGCTGCATGAGCAGTCGGTGAATACGCTCCGGATAGTGTCGCTCATGACGGAAGAAAGAGTAAAGATATACAAGGTCTGCATCAAGATAGGCGTTGGCGACTCACGGCTCGACAACGGCGCGAGCGGCGGGATATACTGCGGGGTGAACCCGGACGGAACGCTGCACGATCACGCCATACGCGATGACGGGGAAGTTTTTTACACTCACCCGACCCTCGGATATGAGTTCGCGGGGAAAAAGGTGCCGTGCCTTAAAAGCGCTCTGAAGCTCGCAAGAGAAGCTCACAGCTTTCTCGGGCATTTCAGGCTCATATCATGGGATATCGCCATTGACGAGACAGGTGAAGCTGTGCTCATCGAGCCGAACTTCACGCTTGGCGGCATAAGCCTTGTGCAGATGTGTTCGGGGCCGCTTTTCGGAAAGGATACCCCGAAGATACTTGACGAGGTGTTCGGTGCAGAAAAAAGAAGATGATGTTATGGAAAGTTCGTTGAAAAGCGATGACAGGGTACTGAAAAAAGCGTACTTCAAGGCGCTTTTCCCTATCATGTTCTCGGTGCTCGGCGCGACGGTAAACGCGCTCATTGACAGCGCTTTCGTGTCGCAGAGACTCGGAAGCGGCGGTATCGCGGCTGTGAACCTCAGTATGCCGATATATCTCGTGATATGTACGATAGGCTCGCTTATCGCGGGCGGCGCTTCGGTGTGCTCGTCGCGGTGCGCGGGCAGAGGCAATATGAGCGGAGCACAGGATTATTACAGGATAGCGATAGTGACAAGCGGCGTTTTATCCCTGATATTCACTGTGGTCGGAGTCGTGTTCTGCCGTCCGATAGCGGCGATCCTGTCCGGCGGCGGTGCTCTCGAAGAGCAGGTATGGCAATACTGTATAGTGACATTCGCGGGCTCCGCGGTGTCGGTCATGATGATACTGCCGCCTGCCTATCTTCAGCTTGAGGGCAAGAACAAGGCGATCTCGATATCCGTCGTGCTGATGGTGGTATCGGATATACTGCTTGACATACTGCTTATGTATGTTTTTGACTTCGGGCTTTACGGCGCGGCTGGAGCGAGCGTTATCGCATCGTTCATCTCGATGACCTACGGCTTTGCGGCGCTGGCGATCGGCGGTACGAATTACCATGTCGGCAAGGTGAAGCTTAAGCTCAAAAAAATGCTGGAGATACTGCGGTACGGCTCGCCGTCCGCGCTGGTCAATCTGTTCGATACGGTAAAGCTTCTGCTGCTGAACCTTATAATCATTTCCGCTGCGGGTGATGACGGCGCGGCAGTGTGGGCTGTCGTGAACACGCTCTCGGAGCTTTCGCTGATGATAGTCATGGGCGTGCCGCGCGCGGCGACCCCGATGATAGTCGCGTATTACACCTCGATGGAGAACAACGGCATACGTATGCTCACTAAGATAGAAGTCAAAACGGGGTTCGTGTGCTCGGCGGTGTACGCTGTGATGATAACCGCTCTCAGCTATCCGATAGGTGTTTTTTTCGGCATTGAGGGGGATATGTTCATACCGATGCTCTGCCTCGGTATTTATGTGATACTCTCAACGCTTTGTACGATATGGGAGAAATACTTCAATTCCATTGGAATGATAGCCGAAGCAAACATATCATCGGGCGCAAGGAATCTTGTGCTGCCCGTCGCGGCAGCTTCGGTGACGGCGATGACAGGCGGCGTACTGTGGCTGTTCCTGCCGCTTTCCGCTCTTGCTTCGGCAGCGGTGATAGCTGCTTTGGTGGCTGCCGCAGCGGCAAGGAGCAAAAAAACGGACTCTCCGCTTTCCGGAGTCCTGCTTCTGGACGACCGTCTTGAACGGGAGCAGAAGATACTGGATTTCTCGATAGCCGCGAATATGGACGAAGCCTGTGACGCTGCGGAGAAAATAAAGGATTTCTGCGCTGCGAACGATATGAGCATAAAGATGACAATGAAACTCGGGCTCTCAATAGAAGAGCTGCTGAACGTGATAATACAGAAAACTCCCGAAATAGGAAGTATCGACCTGCGCGCATTTGCGCTTGACGGAAGCACCGGCATACGCATACGCTGCGTCGGCAAGAAGTACGATCCGTTCCGGGACAGTGAAGATGACGATGATTTTATGATGGGCGTGAATATGATACAGAAAATGGCTGACCTTACAACTCACGTCTATACCCTTGGAATGAATATCATCACTATATTCTTCCCCGATAAGGAGACCGGCAAGTAAAAGTGGATATAATAGATGAGGAACTGAAAGCAAGGTGCGGTGCCGCCGATGAGATAAACCTCGGCAATCTGCTTACTGTTATCAGAGACAACAAAGATACCGAATACGGGAAAAAGTACGGGTTTGAAGATATAAAAAGAGTTGAGGATTACAGGAGCCGGGTGCCGCTTACGGATTACTCCGATTATGAGGAGAGCATAGCGCGCATGAGGAACGGCGAAAAGAACGTGCTTACCGTTTATTCCCCCGAGACATACTGCTGTACTTCGGGAACGACGGGAGCCTCAAAGTACATTCCCGTGAGCCGCACCGCACTGGAACGGTATTCCGACTACTGCGAAAGATGCAAGAATAAGCTTATCCGTGAGAAACACGGCAGGCGTTTCCTTATAAACTCGTTCCGGACCGATATAGACAAGCCCCCGTCGGAGCTTTCGCTTATAACCGAGGCGTATTACCGCTATCTGTACGAAAGCGGTCTTATGTCCGCGGAAACATACGTGGGCGGAAAGGACATGATATTCGTCCGCGGCGAGGACGATATCATGTACGCGAAGGTCTGGGAAGCTTTCGCGAGCCCGGATATAGTATTGTTTGAAGCGGTATTCATGTATGAGATCCTCGGCTTTTTCAGCTATATCGAAGAAAACTGGCGGGTAATGCTGCGGGATATGAAAGCACATAATATCCCCGGGAACATCTCGCTTTCGGAAAAGGTGAGAGAATATCTGCTTTCATTGAAGCTGACGGAGCGGAGACTTGAAGAAATAGAGCATGAGTGTTCCGCCGGTTTCGGCGGAATAGCCGTGAGACTGTGGAAACGCCTTGAGCTTGCAAGCGGCATCGGAAACAGGCGGTATCTTACCGAGGAAGCCGCGCTGAAACGGTATCTCGGCGGAGTGAAGTGCTATTATCAGTTTTACTGTGCGTCCGAGTGCCTGCTCGGAATGCCGGTGAGACTTGACGATTTTGACTATGTGCTGTTCCCGGACAACGCGTTTTTCGAGTTTATACGCTGTGACGGCAAGAGCGAGCGTTTGTATCTTCCGCATGAGCTTGAAGTCGGAGCGCTGTATGAGCCCGTCATTACGAATTTCTCGGGGCTTTACCGATATCGCATGGGCGATGTGGTGAGAATAAAAGGGTTCGAGGGAAAAAGCCCGATTATGGAGTTCATGTACCGCAAAGGACAGGCTCTTAATATAGCCGGGGAAAAATATGACATCAATCAGCTTGAACGCGCAGTCTATGACCTGCGGAACGACGGAATGATAGTAGATAACTATTGCTTCGGGGCAAGTCTTGAAACGATCCCCGGAAAGTACATCGCGGTAATGTCGCTTGAAAAGGGCTCCGGACCCGACGGACTTACCGAGGATATGCTCGCGGAGCATCTTGACAGGTCGCTCTGCCGCAACAGCAACGACTATGCCGACCTGCGGGGACTCGGTCAGCTCGATATGCCGAGAGTACTGCTCTGCGGCATCAATGAATACGCGGGATTTGCGGCTGACGTCGGGCTGAACAGAAAGCACGGACATAACAAGGCAAAACATATTTTCAAACAGGAGGTCTCGGAAAGAAAATGGACAGCAATAATTCACAAAGCAAGGTAAAATTCGGTATTGCCGCGAAGTTTGTCATAGGAATGATAATCATAGTACTGTGCATTACCGGTGCCGCTATCTGGGTAGGCGCGGACGCGTACACAAACTCAACGACACAGCATTACAATACCGTCGCGTATCAGACTGCCGAAGCGGCAAAGGGGTATTTCACCAAGGAAGAGATGCTTTACTACTCCGACCTTGTGACGAGATACGTCTACGGACAGGCTGACGAGTCAGAAATAGAGACCGCCCGCAGCAGCGAAAGATATAAAGAGATATGGGATTATGTTGACATGCTGCGAAAGAGCATGAACGCCAATGACATTTATATCTGCGTGTTCGACCTTGATGTTCTTGAGAGCTATAACGATGAGATATTCGAGGCAAAGCAGTGGTTCCCGGCATACTACATACTCGACAGCTACTACAATGAGGAGCTTCAGTTTGAACTCGGTCAGAAGGGCGATATCCTTCCGAAATACAGGTTCGACTTTATCGAGGGCATAAAGACCGGCGTTCACAGCGACAACACCATAGTCAGCACGGGCAAATACGGTCATATCCTTACCGCAGCGTATCCTGTGGTGTATGACGGCAAGACCGTGGCTTTTATAGATGTTGAGATACCAATGCTCACTCTTGAGACGGATATATCCAACTATGTTGTAAGAGTTCTTATAGTTTCGGGCATACTTATGGTAGTGCTGCTTGCTGTGGGTATAACGTTTGTCGTGCTTACGGTGATAAAGCCTATCGGAGTGGTCGCGCATGAGGCGGACAAATTTGTTGGCGAGAATGCCGAGGTCTCCGACAAGCTTGACAAGATAAAGACCCGCGACGAGATAGAGCTGCTGAGCCGAAGCCTGCTTCGCATGGAGATAGACATAAAGGATTATATCGAAAACATAACGAAGATAACTGCCGAAAAGGAGCGTATCGGAGCGGAGCTCAACGTCGCGACACAGATACAGGCGGATATGCTCCCGTCTATATTCCCCGCATTCCCGGGGCGCAACGAGTTTGACATCTACGCTACCATGACTCCCGCAAAGGAGGTCGGCGGAGATTTCTACGATTACTTCCTTATTGACGACGACCACCTTGCAATGGTAATGGCAGACGTTTCCGGCAAGGGTGTTCCCGCGGCGCTGTTCATGGTTATTGCAAAGACGCTGATAAAGAACCACGCACAGCTTGGCGAGCTTTCTCCCGCAAAAGTGCTTATGAGTGCGAACGAGCAGCTCTGTGAGGGCAACGAGGCGGAGCTTTTCGTTACGGTATGGCTTGCTATACTTGAATTATCCACAGGAAAGGGCAAGGCTGCAAACGCTGGACATGAGCACCCGGCTCTCCGCCGAAAGGACGGAAAATTCGAGCTTGTCGAGTACCGCCACTCTCCGGCAGTTGCCACAATGGAAGGTGTACGGTTCAAAGAACACGATTTTGAGCTTCACCCGGGCGACAGTCTGTTTGTATATACTGACGGCGTTGCGGAGGCAACGGATCTGAACAATGAGCTGTACGGCACCGAAAGAATGATAAATGCGCTCAATAAGAATCCCGATGCTGCTCCGAAGGAGATGCTCACGACGGTGAAGTCCTCTGTTGACGAGTTTGTCGGAGCGGCTCCGCAGTTTGACGATATTACGATGCTTGGTCTGACCTATTTCGGTTCAGATAAAAAAGACTGACAGGACGAAAAAAGATTTGCAGATCGGAGAACACAGATGAAAGAAATAACTGTACGGGCAATGGATGAAGAGCTTAACAACGTTATCGCATTTGTAACGGAGGAGCTTGAAACTGTTGACTGCCCGATGAAGACCCAGATGCAGATAGAAGTGGCGGTAGAGGAGCTGTTTGTGAACATCGCGCATTACGCATATACTCCGAATATCGGAGATGCGACGATACAGGTCGATATTAATGATGCCCGTGAGCTTACCGTGACGTTTATTGACAGCGGGATGCAGTATGACCCTCTCGCCAAACCCGACCCCGATGTCACGCTTTCCGTTGAGCAGCGCAAGATCGGAGGTCTCGGGATATACATGGTCAAAAAGAGCATGGACGATATGCGTTACAGGTATGAGGGCGGGAAGAATATCCTCACTATCGTGAAAAAAGTGTGACTTTCATGTTTTTTGGAAACAGACATGAAAAATTTGAGGTTTCGCTTGACTTTTTGAGAATTTAATGGTATATTATTTGTAGCAAATGATGTGTTTATAAGCGTTTCCGGTCATTCGGTCAGAAACGCTTTCCCGGGGCATTAGCGCAGTTGGGAGCGCACAACACTGGCAGTGTTGGGGTCAGGGGTTCGAATCCCCTATGCTCCACCAGGGCGCGGCGGCGCCACCGAATCCGTATGGAAGTTATCTTCTATACGGATTTTTTCTTCCTCGCAGTCCAGAGTTATCAAAAAATCTAAAGCGCTTGGCACAGACAGGGCGCGACGGCGCCCGCCTGACCCGTCTCTTACTTTTCGGTAAGGGACGGGTTTTCTGTCTCGCTGTTCAGAGTTTAGATATACTTTTTGTAATCAAAACAAACTCCGATAAAAGAACGCGAAGCAATTCGCTGCGGCGCGTCCGCCGCCCTCGCAGTCCGGAGTTATCAAAAAATCTAAAACGTTCGGCAGAGACAGGCGCGAAGGCGCCCGCCTAACACGTACGGCAGCTATCTGCTATACATTTTTGTTTCTGCAAGTGTATGCACCTGTCATGCCCGAAAGCAACAGGTAGTTGCTTGACTGTGGCAAGGCGCCGTAGTATAATAGAGCTAAAGGAGGGACCACGAAATGGAAACAAGATCTATACTTTACGAGCTTCGCACAAAAGCAGGCTTATCACAGGAAGCTCTTGCGGAGAAGCTATTTGTTACACGCCAGGCAGTTTCACGCTGGGAAAACGGCGAAACAGTGCCGAATACCGAAACGCTGAAATTGCTTTCCGGGCTGTTTGACGTATCAATAAACACACTTCTGGGCTCGCCGCGGAAGCTTATCTGCCAGTGCTGCGGAATGCCGCTTGACGATACCGCAATAAGTCATGAGAAGGACGGGTCGTTCAACGAGAATTACTGCAAATGGTGCTATGCGGACGGCAGGTATATGTACAGCAATATGGACGAACTGATAGAAGTGTGCGTCAGAAATATGACAGATGAAAGCCATTCAGAAGCCGAGATACGGTCGTATCTGAAAGCAACGCTGCCGGAGCTTGATTACTGGAAACGGTATGAGGAATTAGGTGACGGAGGTCAGTTCGAGCAGTTCAAATCACAGCTTATTGACGAGATCAACGCCTTGAATATTGAGGGTCTGCCGAAAGTGGAGAAACTGAACGCGCTTGTCGGGAGTTATGTCAATCTTGAATACAGACTGCCGAACGGCAGCAAGGTAAAGTTCCTCGACGACAGCGCTACATATCTCGGAAATCAGCTTGAATGTGAGTTTGGCGGGACCAGACACTTCGGGATCATCGCAAATATGGATTTTATCCTGATATGCACCTATGAGGGAACAGATGTTGACCCGGAACTGGTCATATATAGGAAACGATGATGATATATATGCCTGTATGCTGTTTCACGCATACAGGCTTTTCTTCTTATCTCCGCAGCCCGCCGATAAAAGGTAAGGTGCGCCCTTGACAAGTATCTGGCGGTGTGATATAATATAAAGAAAACATTTGTTGCGCAACGTTTGTGATTTGCAGAGGTCAGAATTATGCCGCCAAAAGTTAAATTCACCAAGGAAGAAATAATCGGTGCAGCTGTCGCGGTTGTACGCGAAAAGGGTTTTTCCGCTCTTACCGCAAGAGAGATCGCAGCAGGACTGCAGACCTCGACCCGCCCGATCTTCACTTATTACGACTCAATGGAGCAGCTTAAAAGAGATGTTTTTGAAGCTGCGAAGGAGATACACAAGCAGCGGATAAAACAGGGCTTGAAACACAAGATACCGTTTCTCGGCGTGGGACTGCAATATATTGCGTTCGCAAGGGAGGATCCGGAGCTTTGCAGGCTTCTGTTCCTGACCAAGCCGGACGGTACTGTCGGAAGCGCGGCGGATTCGCTGAAAATGGCACAGGAGCTTGTCCGCGAGTCGCTGATGCGGATATACAACATTGACGGATATACCGCGGACTGCTATTTCCGCGATCTGTGGCTCGTGGTATTCAGTTTCACAACGCTTATTGTGACCGGGGACTGCCCTTATACAGACGAGGAAATGGGAGCGATACTGTCCGAGGTGAGTCTTTCGGTATGCAAGGCGTACAAGGAGATACCCGGACTTGTGCGCGGGGAGTATGACAAGGACGCCGTATTCAAGGAGCTTTTGAAAAAGTGATGCGGCAGCGGGCTCAGATATGGGAGAAATGTATGAAAACAAATGAAGGAGCATCGTAAGGTCTGCGTTGATCTGAGATCGTTCAAAGGAAAAGAAGGCTTTTATCAAAAGGGTACCTCTAAAAACCGCTTTGAAAAGAGAAAATGAGATAGCTGCGTCGGATACAAGGAAAGCCGACGAAGCCGGGCTGGCGCCCGGTTAGGAGGTTTGACGCAGTAGACGGTCACGGCAGGAAGCCGTGGTATTGCC
>JAGBLA010000204.1 GCA_017635675.1 Ruminiclostridium sp. | reverse complement strand
GCACGTTCAGACAGTTCAGCGACCATATCTTTCTGAAAATCCGAGGGCTGAACGACAACATTGTGAAAATGTGCGTTCGGCACGTCCAAATCGAGCATATCAGAAGTCTTAATGTCAGCCGCTTCTTTGAAAACGCTCATAAGCTCTGGCAGATTGAAGAATTTTGAAAACCTCGTCTTTGCCCTATATCCCGTACCCTCCGGCGCAAGCTCTATTGCCGTGACCTTTTCTCCGAAAGTAGCCGCCCAAGCATCAAAATTCTGCATTTCCATTTCAGCGAGCTTTGCAGCCTGCAAATAGCGCATCATCGTGTACATTTCGGTCATACTGTTTGATATTGGTGTACCAGTGGCAAAAATGCACCCTCTGCCCCCCGTAATCTCGTCAAGATACTGGCATTTCAGATACAAGTCGGAGGACTTCTGAGCCTCCGTCTGTTGTATGCCTGCGACATTGCTCATTTTGGTGTACAGAAACAGGTTCTTGAAGCCGTGTGCCTCGTCTATGAACATTCTGTCTATACCTAATTCCTCGAATGTGACAACATCATCACGGCGCGGACTGTCCAAAAGCCTTTGGAGCTTTGCCATAAGCTGCTTTTTGGTGTATTCAAGCCTTTTCACCGAGAATTTCGCTTCCTGTGACTTTCCGAGAGCCTTTATGCCCTCCGATATTTCCTCAATACGTTCCTGCATCATTCGCTCCTGCCGTTCACGGGAGATCGGTATCTTTTCGAGCTGAGAATGACCGATTATTATAGCGTCATAGTCGCCTGTCGCGATTTTGGAGCATAACTTCTTTCGGTTTTTGGCTTCAAAATCCTTTTTTGTTGCAACAAGGATATTCGCAGCAGGATAAAGGCGCAGGAACTCGGACGCTGTTTGTTCCGTAAGGTGATTAGGCACTACGAACAGCGATTTACTGCACAGACCGAGCCTTTTTGCCTCCATAGCCGTCGCTACCATTTCAAAGGTTTTTCCTGCGCCGACCTGATGTGCAAGTAGGGTATTTCCGCCATATAATGCGTGAGCGATAGCGTTCAGTTGGTGGGGACGCAGCTCGATCTCCGGCGATACTCCCGCAAGTGTGAGGTGAGAACCGTCATACTCTCGCGGACGTGTGCTGTTGAAAAGCCTGTTGTACTTTGCGACGAGCCTCTCGCGTCTTTCGGGGTCACGAAATATCCAATCACGGAAAGCCTCTTGTAATGCCGCCTGTTTCTCTTGTGCGAGTGTCGTTTCTTTCGGATTGAGGACGGACTTCATTTTACCGTCTGCGTCCTCCTTGCGGTCATAGACCTTAACATCGCGGAGATTGAGCGTATCTTCGATTATCTCATAAGCGTTCTTTCGGTGAGTTCCGAACTGAATGTGAACATTCGCGTTACTCCAATCGCAGCTTTTGTTGCTTATATGCCATTCGGAAGTAGCCTTGCAGAACTCAACTTCCAAAGACTGATGAAACATACGGGGCGTTTTGAGCGTTTCAAACATAAACTGCTGAATGTCGGCAGGGTCTATCCAAGTAGCGCCGAGCCGTACATCTATCTCGCTTGCGGTCAGCGGTTTAGGCATAGCCTCCTGCAAGGCTTCAACATTTACAGCGAAAGCGTCACCGTTCAGATCGAACGCCCTTTGCGCCGTTTCGAGCTTCTCGCGGATATTACCGGACAAATATTCATCTGCCGGAACATATTTCGGCTCATCGGCATTGGTGAGATGAAGCGGATTGAGATAAATAACACCCGAAAGGTCGGACGCTATCTGTTCCTCGGATTTGCCCGTGAGCTGCATCATAAACGGCATATCTACCTTTGCTTTCTCGGCAATAGATACCGCGAGAGCCTCGGACGCTGTATCAACGCTCGTTATCTCAACTTTCGGCTTTATAGTGCGCTTTGTGAACATATCAGCCTTGCGGTCAAGTTTACCGTTCTCGTCAAGGACTTCGAGAGAGCATAACAGATAATAGGAACTATCCTCGGAGAACGCCCTTGCATTGGCGCTGTCGTTTATCAGACCATACTTTGCATTGAAAGCATCATACAGCCTGTTAAGCTCCGCTTGCGCCTTGTGAACATAGCTGTCGGGATATTCGGCAACCTGATAATCAATAAGCTGTCTTACGCAATCGCGCAGCTCGACCATAGCCTTTATTCTATCGGCTGTCGCTTT